>CATLIP010000015.1 GCA_949957035.1 uncultured Lachnospiraceae bacterium | reverse complement strand
ATTCGACGAACTTGGTGAGATTGAGCTTGCCAGCGGCGAGAAGCGTCGTTGTAAGGTATTGGAAGTAGACGGAGAGGACGTTGTTGTCCAGCTCTATGAGAATGCTGCCGGTATCAACTTGAGCAACAGTAAAGTACGTTTCCTTGGACGGAGCATGGAGCTTGGAGTTTCCGGCGATATGCTGGGACGTGTCTTCGATGGACTGGGACGTCCGATTGACGACGGTCCGGAGATTCTGCCTGAGGAAAGAAGAGATATCAACGGTCTGCCTATGAACCCGGCGGCTCGTGTATACCCTGAGGAGTTCATCCAGACAGGTGTTTCCGCTATTGACGGACTAAATACGTTGGTACGTGGGCAGAAGCTGCCTATTTTCTCCTGTTCCGGTCTGCCGCACTCACAGCTTGCGGCTCAGATTGCGAGACAGGCGAAGGTTCGCGGGACGGACGAGAATTTCGCCGTTGTGTTTGCGGCTATGGGTATTACTTTTGAGGAGTCCAATTACTTTATCGAGTCCTTTAAGGAGACAGGAGCCATTGACAGGACTGTCCTGTTCATCAACTTAGCAAATGACCCGGCGGTAGAGCGTATCTCTACTCCGCGTATGGCGCTGACCGCTGCAGAGTATCTTGCTTTTGAGAAGGATATGCACGTACTTGTTATCCTGACAGATATTACGAACTACGCGGACGCTCTTCGTGAGATTTCCGCGGCTAAAAAAGAGGTTCCCGGACGTCGTGGATATCCTGGATATATGTATACTGACCTTGCAACCATGTATGAAAGAGCAGGACGTCAGAGAGGGAAGAACGGAAGTATCACCATGATTCCTATCCTGACCATGCCGGAAGACGATAAGACGCACCCGATTCCTGACCTTACCGGATACATTACAGAGGGACAGGTAATCTTGAGCCGTGAGCTGTACCGCAAGGGCCTGCAGCCGCCGATCGATGTATTGCCTTCACTTTCACGTCTGAAAGATAAAGGTATCGGCGAGGGCAAGACAAGGGCAGACCATGCGAATACGATGAACCAGTTGTTTGCGGCTTACTCTCGTGGTAAGGATGCCAAAGAGCTTATGACCATCCTTGGCGAGGCAGCCCTTACCGAGATCGATCTGAAATATGCGGAATTTGCCGAGGCATTCGAGAAAGAGTATGTGTCTCAGGGATATACGAACGACAGGTCTATCGAGGAAACGCTGTCAATCGGCTGGAAATTATTGTCCATGCTGCCAAGGGCAGAGCTGAAACGTATCGACGACAAGTTCTTAGATGAGTATTATGGTAAGCAGTAAGCCATGCGCATATATACGGAAGCAACCATGCAAGCATGCTTGCTAATGGGGGCTTACGTATATATGCATAGGGCGCAAGCCCTCAGCGAGATGGAGCAAAGCGGAATCGAGCTGGCATGGCGGGAACAACCATCATGCATAGGGCGTAAGCCCGTAGCGAGAAGAAGCGAAGCGGAATCGAGCTGGCATGGCGGGAATTTTGATATAAGGGGGACCTATTAAATGGCATCTAAACAGATAACTCCTACCCGTATGGAGCTGACGAAGACCAAGAGGAAACTCGTCACAGCCCGAAGAGGACATAAACTCTTGAAGGATAAACGTGATGAGCTGATGCGTCAGTTCTTGGACTTGGTCAAGGAGAACATGGCGCTTCGCCAGAAAGTAGAAGCCGGAATCCTCTCTGCAAATAAGAACTTTGTCATTGCCAAGGCCGGAATGGACGAGGCGACACTGAACACAGCACTTATGACACCGAAGCAGGAAGTCAATCTTGAGGTGGGACAGAAGAACGTCATGAGCGTTAATATTCCTGTCTTCGAGACAAAGACAAGGACTGCGGATGCGAACGACATCTATTCTTATGGTTTCGCATTTACATCCAGTGATTTGGATGGTGCCGTAAAATCTCTGGCAGATATCCTGCCGGATATGCTGAAACTTGCGGAGACAGAGAAAGCATGCCAGCTTATGGCGGCTGAGATCGAGAAGACCAGACGTCGTGTAAATGCGTTAGAGCATGTAACAATCCCGGAAGCTCAGGCAACGATCAAGTATATCACGATGAAGCTGGATGAGAACGAGAGAAGCTCACAGATTCGTCTGATGAAAGTAAAAGATATGATGCTGGAGGAAGCGCATCATTATAGTGAGAAAGAATAGTCTAAATGCTCTGGTTCCTTAGGGAATCGGGGCATTTTATCTTTTCTGGAAAGGATGCATTTTAGAAGTCCGGCGGCTTCTTGCTCTAGTGTGCTGACCGATTTACATCTTTGTATTAATTCTTGAGTAATAAGCACTCGCTATCCGCGCCATCTGCACGTCTGCTAACTTGGATGCAGCTCGCTGCATCGTCGTTGGCAGACGCACAGATGACACGAATAGCGAGCGCTATTACTTCAAGATTAATGCACAGGATTCCCTTACATATTTGCCAACAGCAGCATCCCCAGAAACAAGAGTACAATCACTGTCCCCGCCGCCGCAAGACCATTGAAAATCTTAACCGCCTTTGCTCCTAGAAATGCAGAAAACATAGAAAATATACTAATCCCGATGATTCCGCCCAGTGTATTTCCGATTAGATCGGTGATATCACTTGCTCCAATGGCAAAAATGTACTGCAAAGTCTCGTACAGCAGGCTTACACAAAAAACAGGCAAGACTTTCCGCAAAAAATTTCCTCCTTTAAAGCTGAATGTGTCTGTCTGGCAAATCATAGAAACATAGAACCCAAATGGAATAAAAGCCGCGATATTCAGAAGAATCTCTGATATGTCTATTCTGCCATTCACCACCGCGGACTCTGCAAATAGGATGAAATTCACACTTCTAAGATTCATATGGCTAAGGAGCGAGACATCAAACTGCATCTTAAACAGTATAATCCATGTCAGGACCACCAGATATACGCTTAGCAGTCCCCATGTAAATTTCAATGATTCCATACGTTTCTCTGGCTTCGCATTCCCTCCGTCTCTGTATGCTTCCTTAATACTCCTGATTTCCACCATTTCCATTATAATTCACCTTCCTTATCTGACTCTCAGGCGTGATTCTTATTTTCCGTCCTGATGTATGCTTAGTATAAGCGATTTAAGTGACCCTGCCGTGACTATTTTATAACAATTCTGTCATTTTTCCGTCAAGCTTTTCTTATATCGCCATCATTCTCAAAAGGCCGATTGAAAGTTAGGCAAAACCGATAGGACTGCCTGAACGGTTTCTGATGAATGCGGAAATCGCACATATCTCCATTCTGCGCATATGATAGGGTATAATTTATCTTAGGAGTGGAGATTCCATGGACAATCGATTACCTTTTTATATGACCCATCCAATGCCGTTACTGTATGACGATGAAAAGATGATGAGACGGGACTTGGACTATATGAAGAGCATTTACCCGAGAGCCGCAAAACGGCTGCTTCCTTATGTGGAGGAGGAATGTGACCGGATGGAATACGACGGAAGTATGATGTATGATGAATTTCCGGATCAGCTGCAGCTGCGGATGATGTGCAGGAGAATCTATGACCGGATGGCGGAGGAGGAAGAAGAGACGGGAGACTGGCTGATGGAGCTGATTCAGGTAATGACTTACCATGAACTGTGCCAGAGGAGATGCGAGTACAGGAATTGCAGGAGAAGATTTTTCTGATTTACTCCGTAAGAACCCAAAATGAAAGCACTTGACAGGTGTAACTGCCGAAACTTTACAAGGGGTGGACGAATCGCAGAAGATATGGTAGAATATTGAGAAAATGCATGAAAAAAACAGTAGATAAGGGAGGAAGGCGGATGGATAATATCATATTCATTGGCATGCCTGCAGTCGGAAAAAGTACGGTAGGAATTATTGTGGCAAAACAGTTAGGATATCGTTTTATAGATGTAGATTTACTGATACAGGAAGAAGAAGGCAAGCTTTTGAAGGAAATTATTCGGGAAAAAGGGATTGAGGGTTTTCTTGCAGTTGAAGACCGTGTGAATGCGAAGGTATCTGTAAGAAAGACGGTGATTTCTCCGGGAGGAAGCGTGGTCTACTGTGAAAATGCGATGAAACATTACAAAGAGATTGGGAAAGTGGTATATTTACAGGCTTCCTTTGAAACAATAAATAAAAGACTGAGAGATGCCAAAAACAGAGGCGTCGTTTTAAAACAGGGGCAGACCTTGAAGAATCTTTACGACGAAAGAGTCCGGTTATTTGAAAAGTATGCGGATATCACCATATGCGAGGACGGACATTCGTTGGAGGATACGGTAGATGCAGTTCTGGGATCTGTGGCCGTTTGACAATAAATATTACGAATTAATTACGTGTTTATTAAAAAATATTTTACAAATCCGAAATCTGTGGTATAATATCCACGCAGGCTATATGTACATAAGGATAAATCAGAGAGAAAAACCAGAGATTTCCGAGGTTATTATATTTGAAAATACGGATAATAGAATATAGATGAAAGATGAGAGTAATAAATTTTAGACATTGAGGTGCAGCACATGGAACAATATATCATAAAAGGAGGCCATCCGCTCGTAGGAGAAGTGGAAATCGGGGGAGCAAAGAATGCCGCACTTGCGATTCTTGCCGCATCAATCATGACAGATGATACTGTATTAGTCGATAATCTTCCAGACGTGAATGATATCAATGTATTACTGGATGCAATTACAGGAATCGGGGCGAGTGTTCGCAGAGTTGACCGCCATACGGTAAAGATTAACGGGAAGAATATTAACAGTGTTGACATAGAATACGATTATATTAAGAAGATTCGGGCGTCATACTATTTGCTGGGGGCGCTCCTTGGGAAGTATAAGCATGCGGAAGTGGCGCTTCCGGGCGGGTGTAATATCGGGAGCAGGCCGATTGACCAGCACCTCAAGGGTTTTCGTGCTCTGGGGGCAGATGTAGAGATTGAACATGGGAAGATTATTGCGGAAGCAGATCGTCTGGTGGGCAAACATATTTATTTTGATGTTGTCAGTGTTGGCGCGACGATTAATGTGATGATGGCGGCAACGATGGCTGAAGGACTGACAATCATGGAGAATGTGGCGAAAGAGCCTCATGTAGTTGACGTGGCCAATTTCCTGAACAGTATGGGAGCGAATATCAGAGGCGCGGGGACGGATGTGATTAAGATACGCGGGGTGCAGCATTTGCACCGTACGGAGTATTCTGTCATTCCGGATCAGATAGAAGCGGGGACGTTTATGTTCGCGGCGGCGGCGACGAGAGGGGATGTTACGGTATTGAACGTGATTCCTAAGCATCTTGAGGCGACCATTGCGAAACTATTGGAAATCGGGTGTGAGGTGGAGGAATTTGACGATGCTGTGCGGGTAGTTTCCAAGGGGGATTTGACCAGTACCCATGTCAAGACACTTCCGTATCCGGGATTCCCGACAGATATGCAGCCGCAGATTGGAGTTACATTAGCTCTTTGTAAGGGGACAAGTACGATTACGGAGAGCATTTTTGAAAATCGTTTTAAATATCTGGATGAGCTGGCGAGGATGGGCGCTTGTATTAAGGTGGAAGGCAATTCTGCAACCATTGAGGGGATTAAGCGGTTTTCCGGTGCAAGGGTAAGTGCGCCTGACTTGCGTGCAGGGGCGGCTCTTTGTATCGCCGGGTTGGCTACAGATGGAATTACGATTGTGGATGATATTGTGTATATTCAGAGAGGGTATGAGCGGTTCGACGAGAAGCTTAGGGGAATTGGGGCGATTATTGAGAAAGTTGGCTCGGAGAAAGAGGCTCAGAAATTTCGTTTGAAGATAGGGTAGTGAGAAGGCCGGCAGATTACGTTTGTAGTCTGCCGGTTTGACGTTGAACATAGGATTGATGGCATATACATACTTTGATATAATTTGACTATGAATATTAAGTAAGGAGCAGTTGGATGAAACGTAGGAAAGGATTCATGTGGTTACTGATGGTTTTCTTGTTGTGTGCGGGGTGTTCCAGGGGAAATGAGGAAAAGCCTGTCGTGGATGAGAAAAAAGGCCAGGAGGATAGAGCGGCGGAGGACGAAACACTTGATGAGGAAACATTAGGGGAAGGGGACCTGTCAGGTGATGAAGTGACGGACAGCGAGGACGTACCGGGGCAGTCAGGCGAACAGAGAGAGGGGCTTGCCGGGAATCCGGATTCCGAAGATGAGGTTGCAGGAGAAACATCGGACACAGGAGAAACATCGGGCGCAGTTAGGAATGGCTATCTTGTGGCGATTGACGCGGGGCACCAGATACGGGGAAACAGTGAGCATGAGCCGGTCGGACCGGGGGCGGCGGAAACGAAACCAAAAGTAGCAGGAGGAACCAGCGGGGCAGCCACGGGATTGCCGGAGTATGAGCTGACTTTGCAGGTTTCGCTAAAACTTAGGGATGAACTTCAAAAGCGAGGGTATGAGGTCCTGATGATTCGCGAGACGAATGAGGTGGATATCTCTAATGCAGAGCGGGCGCAGACGGCGAATGATGCCGGGGCAGACGCATTTGTCCGGATTCATGCCAACGGCTCGACGGACGGCAGTGTGAGTGGGATGATGACCATCTGCCAGACTCCGGAGAATCCATATAACGGGGCGATTTATGCCCAGAGCAGGGCTTTAGCGGACTGTGTACTGAACAGCACAGTGGCGGCTACGGGGGCGCGCTATGAGCGGGTGTGGGAGACGGATACCATGAGCGGGATTAACTGGGCGCAGGTTCCGACTACGATTCTGGAGATGGGGTATATGACGAACCCGCAGGAGGATCAGATGATGGCGTCGGAGGAGTATCAGGTGAAGATTGCAGCGGGGATTGCGGACGGGATTGACCAGTATTTGCTGTGGTGATGTAGATATTTATATATTTTAGCTTTACATACAGGTGAAAAGAGCTTGCATTAGACGTGAAATAGTTTATGTAAAATGAGACAGTTGTCATGTTTTCGATGATGACTGTCTTTTTTGTTATCTTTTTGTTATTTTAAATATATCTTGCATAATAAAACGATATATCGTATAATTTGTACGATGATAAGAATTAATAATTCAAGTAGAAAAGGAGTGTTTTGAATGAGACGGAAATTTGTGGCCGCATTTTTGGCAATGGCGCTGATAATGTCGGGCAGTACTGTGGCATGGGCGGCTGAGGGGGAAGAAGATAATACATCAGGCTTACAGGAAAATGTGACCCAGGAAAATGTAGCCCAAGAAGAGAAAGGCCCATTACAGGATTCAATAATGCCTGCAAAGGAAGCAGGTGCAGAGGAATCTGCATCGGCTGAATCTACAGACAATGAAGAAGCCGAGACAGAAGAGACAGACACAACAGAAGACACAATACAGGAGAATGAAAAAGAGAGAGAAGCCGGAACCGTTTCCGGTACGCTTAACAATGGAATGGCATGGGAATTGGCGGACGGAGTGCTGACCATTTCTGGAAATGGGATGCTGGAATATGGGTATTCCGATTTTGGTGGTTGGAGACAGTATAGTAAGGAAATCACGAAAATAATTATTGGAGAAGGCGTGACTGGAATTGGAGATAATTCAGTATTCGGCGCATGTACGGGACTGACAGAGGTAGCGTTCCCGAAAGGGTTGACAAAGGTTGGAGAATCTGCATTCTACGGATGCGAGAGCATACAGGAAATTAACTTTCCGGAAGAATTGGCAGAAATTGGAGCCGATGCTTTTTCTTCTTGTATTAATTTGCGTAAAGTCTCTATTCCTGACGGGGTAACGAAGATAGGGAGCAATGCGTTTTCAAGCTGCACGAGTTTGGCAGAATTTTCGATTCCAGGAGGCGTGACAGAAATTATGCCCGGCACATTCTTTGATTGTACAAGTCTGCAAGAGATTGTTATCCCAGACGGAGTGAAACGCATTGGAGAATATGCATTCCAGGATTGCAGTAGTTTGGGTAAAGTTTCTATTTCTAGCAGCGTGACAGAGATTGCAGAAGAAGCATTTTACCGGTGCAAAGGGCTTGCAAGTGTTGACATTCCAAATAGCGTGACGAAGATCGCATATAAAGCGTTCGCAAATTGTACTAGCCTGCCGGAAATAACGTTTCCTCAAAGTGTGAAGAGCATAGGACACAGCGCGTTTGCAGAGTGCAGCGGGCTTAGTAAGGTAACGTTTGAGGGGGATGCGCCTGTGATTTTGCAAGACAATAAGAAAGGCGAACCTTTTGATAATGTAAAGGCAAGAGCGACTTGTCGGAGAGAAAATCAGACTTGGACAGATGAGATTATGAGTTCATTGGGTTCTAATCTCAGTTGGGGGCGTGTGGGAGAAAAAGTGACTGCCCTTAAAATTGTTCCAGAAGCAACGGATTTCACCTACATACTTGGCAGTTCCGGAGGCGTAACAATCAAATGTACCGGTGAACTGAAAGATTTTGTAAGTGTATATATGGATGGCGTGGAAGTAGATAAGAGTAATTATACATTACGCGAAGGTTCAACGCTCCTTACCTTTACAACGAAATACCTGGACACCCTTTCCGTAGGAAAACATACCGTTACATTGAATTATACTTACGGATCAGTTGATACGGAATTGACCGTGCTGGCAACGGCAGATGGAGCAGGTTCGCAAGCCGGCAGCTCTGCCAATACGGGTAATACTTCCGGCACATCCTATCTTTCCAAGAGTTCTTCTCCAAAGACCGGTGACGAGACAGCAGTTATGGTGTGGATGCTGGCAGCAGCATGTTCGTTTGTGGCTGGCGTAGTTGTATTCAAGAGAAAACGTTCTGTTTAAGTTCATATTCATTCATTTTCCGGGAATGGATGTTATGAAAGGAAGGTTGGTATGACGAAAGATAAGCAGAACTTATTATATTATTTTCTCGCAGCAGCCTTGATTATGTCGGGGGTGGCTGGAGGCGGCTATTTTTGTTGTGTATCCGCTGCGATGTCGGTATTTTTAATGTCAATCATCGTGTATGATTTGGCAAAATCCAGCGCATTTTATATTGCCTGTGACATTAACCTGGCGGCTTTTTCATGTTTGTCGGCAGGATATTTTCTGGTCAGCCTGTGGGCAGTGGATTCATGGATGGCGCTCATGGGAGGCGTAAAATTTTTCCCGGTTTTTCTATTTTTCTTCCTCCTATGCCAGGAGCCGGAGCAAAAAGAACGATTGATTCAACTGCTTCCGCTCCTGGGAAGTCTAATGACGCTATTTTCATTTATCATGATGCAGTTTCCTGTATTTCAGATGTATGTATCTGTTGCAGGAAGACTGGCAGGTTTTTTCCAATATCCAAACACCTATGCGTTGTTTATGTTGATTTGTCTATTAGTTGCCGTCTATAGAATCGATTTGAAAAAAATGGAATGGATGGATATGGGTAATATCTTTGCAGCGTTGGCAGGAATTTATCTGAGTGGGAGCCGTACGGTTGTGGTTTTGGCTGTATTGACAGCTTTTCTGGTATTTATCTCCAAAAAGGAACTGCGTAAATATGGAATTTTGGGGCTGGGATTCTTCGTGATATTGGTGGCAATTCTGGCTTTTTGCGGTTACGGAGCAGAAATATTTTCCCGGTTCGTATCTATGACAGAGAATGCAAGCACCTTCTGGGGCAGGCTTTTGTATGCCAGGGATGGGGTAAAAATAATTGCAGCGCATCCATTTGGCATGGGTTATTATGGTTACTATTTTGTACAACAGGAAATGCAGACAGGGGTATATTCTGTGGTCAATGCCCATAATGAATTTTTGCAGATTATGCTGGATATTGGAATCCTGCCTGCAATGTTGATGTATGGAGCGATCATACGCTCTGTGATATCAAAAAATGTTCCAGAAAGAAATCGATTGATACTGTTAGTGATTCTGCTGCATAGTCTGTTTGACTATGATTTTCAGTTTTTGGCAATGAATTTTGTTCTGCTTTTGTTTTTAGATTTTCGTAATATACAGAAGATGCGGATATCTCTATTATCAAAGGCGACGGTAGTTGCCGCACTGTTTGCTTCAATCTGGGCGTTTGCATCCATAGGATTATCGGATTTCTTCTATATAAAAGGGAATCCCCAGAAGGCATTCCGGCTCTACCATGGAAATACCATGGCGAAGGTTGAGCTGTTGAAAGAGGCTGAAAGCGCCGAAGAAATGGAGCAGCTTGCAGATTCGATACTGGAAAGTAACCGTCATGTGGCTGTGGCATACAGCGCAAAGGCGCGGGCGGCATTTTCAATAGGGGATGTGGAAACGTTTATCAGATACAAACAAGAGGCAATCAAACTAGCGCCCTATCAATACGAGGAATATGTGGATTATCTGGATTCACTGGCGTACTGTGAGAAATTATATCGGCAGGCGGGTGATTTGGAGAGCGCAGAATTTTGTGTGGAGCAGGCGGAAGAGATTCCCAGGATGCTAAAGGAAGTAGGGGACAGAACGACAAGTCTGGGATGGAAGATAAAGGACCGTCCCCAAGCCGCTTTGTCACAGACGGATTTGGAGCGTATTGAGGAGATGAGAAGTCAGATTGAAATTGATTAGGTGTGGTATAAAGGGAGAAATGAGAAAAAAAAGGAAGATAGGCATAGCAGCAGTGGCTCTGGTCTGCATCATTCTGGTTGTGGCGGGCCGCATACTTAGTAAAGAGAAAAAATGCAAGGTCTTTGCCGAAGACGGGGCGTTGATTGGAGAGATTGTGTATCAGAACAAAGAACTGCGCTATGAATCTAAGGAAGGGTATGAATCTTATATAGACCTTGCCTATAGAGAAGCGGCTGCAATCCTTTGCGAGCGGGAGGGGCTGGAAGAGTCGGAAGCATTGGGTAGACTGGCGGCAAAGGAGATGTGTATCCGGACGGCGTTTCGCCAGGATGTGGAAGAAAGCCTGAGAAAGGCTTGTGACGAAGAGGATGATGTGTCATTCAGTAAGCAGGCCTCTGAGAGAGCGGCAGTGGTCAGCGATACAGAGGGACATATACTGGCATGTTACAGTAAATCAAGTACAGATCCATCTCGCAGCTATGTAACGTATCCTACGTACGCAGGTTCAACGATAAAGCCAATCAGCGTGTATGCTCCGGCAGTGGAAGAGAATTTAATTGGTTGGTCGTCACTGTATGAGGACAGCGCCTATTATCAGATTACGGATGAAAACGGAAAGAAAAAGGACTGGCCTGTAAATACACATCCTTATTCTTATACTATGTGGACAGTCCAGGAAGCGTTGCAGAAGTCAAATAATGCGATTGCGGTCAAAGTATTGAAAGACTATGGGGTGAAAAAATCCTGTCAGTTTCTTCAGGATGAGTTTGGGATAGGTACTGATGAAGAACAGGAATCGCTGATAGAAAAAGGTGAGGACAGTGTGCTTTCGAACCTTGCGTTGGGATATTTAGAGGAAGGCGTCACGATGCAGGAGATGATGGGAGCGTATCAGACATTTGCCAATGGAGGCGTTTACACTGTCATGCATACGATAATGGGAATGGAGGAGAAGTCGGGAGACGTTTATTATCAGGAAGAAACGAGGAGAAGACAGGTGTTTTCAGCAGATACCGCTTATATTGTGAATCGAATGATGAAGACCGTTGTTGAAGAAGGCGGAACGGGGAAATCAGCCGGGATAGAGGGGCTTGATATCTGTGGAAAGACCGGGACTAGCAACGATTTTAAGGATAATTGGTTTATCGGAATGACTCCGGAATATATCTGCGCTGTGTGGTATGAATATCGGGGAGGGTTAGCCGGTAATGGAGCGGCGGCAGTATTTCGGAAAGTCATGGAGAATCTGGAGCATGATAGGGAAGCGGTTTACCCTGTGCCTGACAATATTGTAGAAGCGTTTTACTGTCATGAGACAGGACTTTTGGCGAATGAATACTGTAAAGACCAAAGAAAAGGATATTATAGGAAAGAAAATATTCCGGATAAATGTACGTGTAATATTGCAAAATAATATTTAATAACGTATAATAAAAACGATAATAAATAGTAAAATGTGTAAAAAAGAAGAGGAGGAAAACATGGTTACAAGATTTGAGAGACGGGGAATTGCCCTGCTGCTTACCATGATAATGTGCATATCAATGGTATGTTCCGGCAGTATGGTAGCGTATGCAGAGGATGCGCCCCAAGTCGAGGCTGTCAAAGGAGCAGCAGAAGAGACAGAAAAAGCATCGCCAACAGAGGAACAAGACACAGAAGAAACACCTGCTAATGAAGAAAACGTTCAGACAGGAGAAGAGACACAAAGGATTTCCGAGACAGAAGAAGCAGAGGAAATCATAGAAAGTGATGAAGCGACTGAGGAAAAGAAAGAAACAGAAGCAAAAGCGGCGGGAACCTTCGAGGATTATGACTATCAGATTTTAGCGGATGGTACTGCGGAGATTACAAAGTATCACGGCGCAGGCGGAGCGGTAGTTATTCCGGATACAATCGAAGGGAAAAATGTTGGTAGTATCGGTAAGGAGGCATTTGAATCCAATAACAGCGTCACCATGGTAAATCTTCCAGCTACGGTTACCGTATTGCAGTATGCGGCATTTGCGGGATGTCAGAATTTGCAAAAGGTAATATTGCCTGCAAACAGCCAATTAAAAACCATCGGCAGATATGCATTTTATTCTAGCGGCCTGATAGAGATGGACTGTTCCTCCGTACAGGAGATAAGGGAATTGGCATTTTCAGGATGCGATAAATTAATATCCGTTATCTTGGGGAATCAATTAACTATTCTGGAGACGGCGGTATTCAGCTATTCAGGGATTCAAAAGATAAATATTCCCGAGAGTCTCTCTAGTATTGAGAGTTTTGTATTTTATAGATGTAAGGACTTAAAAGAAATTACTCTGCCGAATAGTATTACCGGTATCGGAAATTACGCCTTTGCAAGGAGCGGTCTTGAAAAAATTGATATTCCGGATTCTGTTACAAGTATTGGAGACAGTGCTTTTGAAGAATGCGAGAACCTAAATACGGCGCACATAGGAAATAAACTGGCATATATTTCCAATTATGCTTTTGCAGAATGTGATTTGACCACGCTAACAATCGGAAATCAGGTAAAAAAGATTGGAAATTATGCGTTTGAGGGAAACAAGAGTTTAGCAGAGGCAGATATTCCCAAGAACGTGACGGCTCTTGAGTACGCCGCATTCAGATATTGCGAATCATTAGGCAAAATTAACTTTCCGGACTCCCTTGAGAAAATCGGAGGAATTGCATTTGATAACACAGCATGGTATACAGCCCAGAATGACGGAGTTGTATACGCGGGAAGGGTTCTCTACAAATATAAGGGAACTATGCCGGCCAATACGAGTGTGGATGTTAAGGACGGAACAAAAGGAATTGCTGCATTCGCATTTGACGGATGTCAGAATTTGACGGAAATAAATATTCCCAACAGAGTAACCAATATAGGAGAATTTGCATTCTACGATTGCAAAGACATGACCTCAGTCGTTATTCCGGCAAGCGTAACCGAAATCGGGCAGATGGCGTTGGGATATCGTGCGTCGGAAAACGGTTCAAGATTCGAGGGTGAAAGCGAGTTTTATAGAGTTATCGGCTATTGTGAAAAGATACCGGATTTTACCATTTATGGCGTGGAAGGATCTGCCGCGCAAACCTATGCCCAAGGGAATGGTTTTACATTTACAGCGCTTAAGGCGCTTAGAATCGTTCCGGAAGTTACAGACAATACCTATATTATCGGCAGCTCTGAGGGCGCAACCATTACCTGTACAGGAGAGCTGAAAGATTTCGTAAGTGTGTTTATGGATGATAAAGAGGTAGACAAGAGTAACTATACGTTGGCGGAAGGCTCAACAATTCTGACATTTACCACAAAGTATCTGAATACACTTTCCGTAGGAAAGCATAAAGTAACGATGAATTATACTTACGGCTCCGTAGATACGGAATTGAATGTATTATCTTCCAGCGGAGAGCAGGGCGGCGCAAAGCCGAATCCGGGCGACGGTTCACAAGGAGGAAACGGTTCTTTGGGCTCTGGGAACGGAACTGCAGGAAACAGTAATATTTCGTCAGGTGGAACCAATGCTTCAGGAAGGTTAGTTTCTCCCAAGACCGGCGATGCTTCAGCAGCTCTGTTATGGTTTATAGCAGCTTTGGGCGCTTCGGGTATGGCAGCCTTAGTAATGATAAGAAGACGCCGTATATAAATAAAAAACTGTCGTTGTGAAAGAACCTGTATTCTGAACAACGGCAGTTTTTTACTACTATATAATAAAGAAGATATTGCGAAATAATCAATATTATCGTATAATAATAACGACAAAAAATATTAGGAGAATAAAATGGAATTACTATTTTGGGGAGGAATCGCGATTACAGTATGTACAGTGATTTTGGCAATGATTTATTTCACCATATCACACATACGATGGATTCATATGAATATACAGTTGGACGAAGAGTACGGCAAAAAAGAGAAGTAACAGGAGCGGTAGAAAAACGATATGTCACAGATGGATTCATATAAGATTATAAAAAAATTAGGCTCTGGCGGAGGCGGTAACGTGTATCTTGCCCGGCATCTCCGTTTGGATAAAGAGGTAGTCCTGAAAATAGATAAACGTAAGATAACCACCAGCCAAGAGTTATTACGCCGGGAGGTCGATATCCTGAAGGAATTAAGCCATCCGTATATTCCCAGAGTATATGACTTTTTCATAGAGGATGAGAATGTCTGTACTGCCATGGACTATATTGAGGGGGAGAGCCTAGATAAAGCATTAAAAAGAGGAGAAAGCTTCTCTCAGGCTCAGATTATCAGGTGGGCGCTGCAGCTTCTGGAAGCGCTTGCCTATCTCCATAATCCCGTTCATGGAGACCCGCCCAAGGGATATGTTCACAGTGATATTAAACCGGCCAATCTTATGCGCACCCCTCAAGGAGATATCTGTCTGATTGATTTTAATGTTGCCGGGGCGCTGGGAGAGAAGAATGCCATTGGATTCAGCGCCGGGTATGCCTCACCGGAGCATTATGGGCTTGATTTCTCTTCTCGGTATGAAGAAGGCGCAGATTCGTCGGCAGTTTCAGAAGACAGTCAGAACAACGTGTACGCAGGCGAGGAAGAAACGATTTCTGTGGAAGATATAGTTACGGTAACACTTGCAAGAAAAGCCCAGAGCATTTCCCTTACGTCGGATTCGTCAGGCGTTTCCGGAAATACACCGGGATATTATAATTCCGCAAGTCCGTCTCAAAGACGTAGAATCATCCCGGACATCCGTTCTGACATTTACAGCGTCGGTGCAACCTTATATCATTTGTTCAGCGGGAAACGTCCCGCGAAGAATGCAAAAGAAGTGATTCCCCTTTCAGAAAAAGAGTTCAATCCTCAGATTGTAAAAATCATCACGAAAGCGATGAATCCCAACCGCGACCTGCGTTATCAGACGGCCGGCGAGATGAAAGAAGCGTTCCTTGGACTTCGGGAAAATGACCCTCGTATGCGCCGGTGGAGAAGACACAGACACATAGCATGCTTTCTATTCCCAGCCTTATTCGTGACAGGCGTTCTTTTCACATTTACCGGATTAAAGAGAATGCAGATGATGGAGAAC
This sequence comes from uncultured Lachnospiraceae bacterium, assembly GCA_949957035.1. The sequence continues at coordinate 1,347 of CATLIP010000015.1, read as the reverse complement.
TGGCTTAAACGCACCGGGTACTCACAGGAGGCATTGGAGAAGGGGGATGTTGAAGGGGCAATAGAAGAGGCTCTTTCCGTACTGGAGGATTCCCGGTCCCAATGGATGCCGGAGCATGTACCGGGGATTCAGAAGGTACTCACAGAGGCGTTAGGCGTATATGACCTGTCTGATAGTTACAAGATGTACAAGAACATAGACCTGCCGGCGGCTCCCCACTATCTGGCGATTTCACCGGATGGACAGACTGCGGCAGCGTTGTGCGGACAGTCTGTAGTTATCTGTGATACACAGAGCGCAAAGGTTCTCGCAGAACTTCCGGCGGGAGAATCCCCCATATCACAGATAAAATACCTGAACAAAGATTCCCTTATCTACGGGGGAGAGGAGGGTATCACAGCTTATGACGTCAAGGCCGGACGTGAATTATGGAAGGGAGAGGCAGCCACAGCCATCAGTGTTTCCGCAGACGGAAAACGTGCCGCCGGGGTCTGTGAGGGAGAAACCCATGCCGTAATATACGATACAGCGACCGGAGAGATAAAACATAGGGTTGACTTTGGCGGAAGACGTCAGAATATCGGAATTAAAGACAATCTCTTCGCCCTAAATTATGATGGCTCACAGTTAGGCGCAAGCTTTAGCGACGGCTCTCTTGAGGTTTTTTGTCCGGAGCAGCCGGAGAAGAACCTGATAATTTTCCGAAATGATTCCGGGTACATTCATTTTGAAGGAGGATTCTCAGGAAAATATCTTGCATTTCTGGCAGCAGACCAGAAGAAATCTACGTTTGCCGCAATCGACACAGAAAAAGGGGAGGAAGCGGGCGGTTTTCGCTCAGAAACAGCCTTCAAAGTACAGGCAGACGAGAGCGGCATCTTTGTCCAGTCAGAAAATATATTGGTGAAGCTTGACCCGGTTACAGGAGAGCAGACGCCGGTGGTAACCATGGATGAAGAGATTTTGCGTTTTGCAGTAGATGGAACAGACGCAGTGGTAACTTCAAAACAGGAGATTGCCTTTTTCGATAAAGATGCAAGACAGACGGCCCGCTATAAGAAAGAATATCAAAGTGATTTGGTCTGTATGGCTTGGGGAACGGCGGTGATTGGCAGCATGGACAGATCCGTACTGCGTATCATGAGATATGAAGAGAATCCGGAAACGGAGCGGTTTACATATGATTCGGACTATGAGCACAAAGAAGCGAGAGTCAGTTTGGATGGCAAGACGGTTCTGCTGTTTTCCTATCAGCATTTTCGAGTCTATGACCGGGAAGGAAATATGCTTAAGGAAGTCATACTTCCGGATTCAGACCATATACTGGACCAGCAGTTTATCAGAGAA
>CATLIP010000014.1 GCA_949957035.1 uncultured Lachnospiraceae bacterium | reverse complement strand
AGGCATCGCATCCCCTACCGAATCTTCACACCGTCTTTCACCACGGCTTTCAGGTTCAATTCCTCATCCAAGAGCACAACATTCCCCTTCTTCCCCGGCGTAAGAGAACCATATTCCCCATGGATTCCCAGACAATTCGCCGGATTTGCGGTGGCGCATGCCACTGCCGTCTCAAGAGAAATCCCCATCTTTTGGACCACAGTCTTCATACATTCCATCAGGTTCGTAGCCGAGCCGGCCAGCGCGCCGTTAGATACAAGGGTCGCCCGTCCGTCTGCAACATTCACATCCAGTCCCCCAAGGGTATACTGTCCATCCGGCATCCCTGTGGCACGCATGCTGTCGCTGATCAGCACAATCCGTTCTGCACCCAACATCTTAAATGCGGCACGCACTACGGAAGGATGGATATGGACTCCGTCGCAGATCATCTCCGCATTCACATGGGCGCTGTCAGACACTGCGCCCACAACTCCTGGTTTTCTGTGGGTAAATGCCGGCATGGCATTGTACAGATGCACCGCATGGTCAGCCCCCGCCTCGAACGCCGCCATTGCCGTATCATAATCCGCATTGGTATGGGCAAGGGAAATATGCACCTTGTCCTTCATCTTCCGTATGAACTCCGCCGCATCCCCATTTCGCTCCGGCGCAATCCCGACGAACTTCACAAGCCCTTCTGAGGCATCCAGAAAACGCTGGCAGATATCCGCATCACAGGAAATAATATTCCGCTCGTCCTGCGCCCCCTTCTTCTCCTCGCTGATGAACGGGCCTTCCATATTCACGCCCACCAAGTCAGCCCCGCTATTTTGCCCTGCCGCCTTGCTGTTTACTTCCGCCTTGTACTGCGCCGCAACCGACAGAATATCCTCCAATTCATTGACCGGAAGGGTCATCGTCGCCGGGGAAATGGCAGTCACGCCCACAGATGCCTCGTATTCTGCAATCTTTTCAATGGCTTCTTTCGTCCCGTCACAGAAATCATAGCCTTTGCATCCATGAAAATGCAGATCAATCAGGCCGGGAATGGCGTAACACCCTTCTCCGTCAATAACCGTCTCCTCCGAAGCCGCTCTGCCCGCTTCAGGGCAAGCCGGCCCCGCCGCCTCAATCTTTCCCTCCCGGATGACAATCTCTCCATCTACAAATTCCTTCTCTTCTGTGTAGACCTTCACATTCTTAATAATCATAAACTTACCTCCATACGACGTTTCCTATTCCAACACCTGCCTGCGTCTTCCGCTCCCTTCCTCCAACGCCCGCAGCGTATTGTCATGCAGGATTTCTTTTGCAAACTTATCCTGTTCTACATAATAAGAATAAATAATATCAAGCATTACCAGAATCGGGAACTGGGGAGAAATGACATTTCCATGGTTCAGGTGCCTAAGGGAAGGAAGCAGTACGATTTCATCGCAGAATTCCTCAAAAATCCCTTTGTTCTTAGCCGTCAAAAGTATGGTCTTCGCGCCTCTTCTGTGAGCCTCTTTGAGCAGATACAAAACATCCTCCTTCTCGCCGCTGATACTGATACCGATTACCAGGCTGTCCCTGTCCTGAAACACGGCCCGCATGCGCATCAGATCTGCATCCTTAATGGAATCAATATCAACGCCGATTCTCATGAACCGGGATTCCATTTCTTCCGCCGTAAGCCCGGAACTGCCGATGCCGCACACGAAAACCCGGTTCGACTGGTTCAAATATCTGCCGATTCGCGCAATCTGCGTCTCGTCCACCAGATTATAAGTCTTGTTCAGAAGCTCCTGATATGCGTTCAAGACCATTCTCGTATTGCCCGTCATAGATTCCTGCTTCTCCACGAAAGTCTCCTCATACTGGTAGACGAACTCACGGTATCCCCGATACCCGCATTTCTTGGCGAAACGGGACAGCGAGGCTTCTGACACATACAAAAGTTCGGAAATGGATTTTGCAGAAAAATCCATCCGCTTGCGGTTCCGTATAAAGAAATCTGCAATCGTCTTCTCCACCAGTGTAAAATTATCATAATTCGACTCAATCATCGGTACTACGGATTTAACATAATACTCCATCTGTGACTTCATCCTTATTCTTTTCTTCTAATTGTCCTGTTCCTGCCGCTGCATGAAATGATAGAATGCCCCAAGCATGCCCGCATCGTTCCTGTGCTTTGCAAATGCAATCCTTGTACGGGAAGCGATACTTGCCACCAGATATTTCTCAACAGCCTTTTCTACCCTGCCTTTCAGATACTCCTCCTGCGCCATAATACCTCCGCCCAGCACGACTACCTCAGGGTTCAGCACATAGCAGATATTGGCAATCCCCTGGCCCAGCACATCCGTCATCTCGTCGATTGCCCGCATGCAGAGCGCGTCGCCTTTCTGGGCATCCTGAAAGATTCGGTAGCCGTTCCACCTCTCCGACGGCTCGTTCTTCCATTCCGCCACCTTCCTTGAAAGGATACTAGCCGCCCCCAGCGTCTGGAAATCGCTGCCTGCCATATGCATGTAACCCACCTCGCACGCGCTGTTGCTGAAGCCATGGAACACTTTCCCGTCTATAATGGCGCATCCGCCGATGCCTGTCCCGATTGTCAGCATGAGGGAAGAAGAACTGCCCTTGGACGCGCCGGACACAGACTCCGCAAGTCCCGCGCAGTTGACGTCATTCTCCACCTCACAGGGAATCCCGAACCGGCTCTCCATGGTTTCTTTGAACCGGGTTCCGGCATACTCAGGAATCAATGGAGCGGCATAAAAAATCTCTCCCTTCTCGGTATCCACCATTCCCGCCGTTGAAATACAGATGCCGTCCACAGCCCCGGTCTCGCAATACCGTTCCACGATCCCGACTGCTTTCGCCAGAATGGACATGCCGCCCTTATAGCTCTCTGTGCGCATTTCACTTCGACATACCAGTTCCCCGTCTCCGTTCAAGACCCCGTATTTTATCGCCGTCCCGCCTATATCTATGCTTACATATCTCTTCATATCTGTACCTCTTTATTATAATATATTCCCATCATTTCCGCAATCCATACAAACGTCATACGCTGACCGGATGTACACATCCGTTACTGTGAACGCCGTAGGTGTAAACAGTAACACACATCCAGTCAGATTTCATTCATTTTCATTCATTAAATACGCACTTTGAAAATCGCTTTCTTGATTTTCTCCGATTCTTCCACAGCAACCGCCGTACGGTGGGCGTCGCTTGGATAACAAATCAGGAAATCCCCTTTCCGCAGTATAACGGAACCGTTCTTCCCGCCCTCCATCGGCAGGAAATCATCCTGCGGCACATAGTCCTTTACGTCCATATTCGGGAGGAAATTCATATCAATCTGCTCTTCGCCCTCAAGCATCAGATGGATATCCAGATATTCCTTGTGTGCTTCCCAGAAACGTTCCTTGGCTGTCACCGTCTCGTATTCCACGATATTGACGAACAGCCGTTTTCCGTCTATTTCATGGCTTCCCTTCTCGTATTCGTCCAAATTATGCTCCTTTGCATACCGGAAGCACTCGAATACTCCGTCTTCCAGAAAGAAATAGTCCTTGAGGTTCAAAATATTGCCGAATATCATACTCTTTTCTCCTTCTCAACACTAATTTTTGTAAATCGTCGTATTAGGCGCTGGTACGGAAGTATCGCCCTTGGCCTTCCGGTAAATGATACTTGCCGGAATCCCCACCGCCAAGGATACTGCAATGGATATCAGCGAGTAAGACCAGATGGAAACGGCCTCGGCCGGAACAAAATACTTGATTCCCACCATGACAAGGGATGCCGCGATAAATGCCAGCGTTGCCCCGAAGGTATTTGCCACCTTTGTAAACGCCCCAAGGATAAAGGTTCCGATCAGGATGCCAAGAACCAGTCCCATAAATCCGTTGAACCACTCGTATGCAGACTTGACGCCTCCGTTCGCCAGGACCATCGCTACCACGATAGAAAAAATTCCTACGATCAAAGACACGTACTGTCCAATCTTCGTCTGTTTCTCGAAGCTCAGCTCTTTCTTCGTCAGACGTGCCTGTATATCCAGCGTCCAGCTTGCCGCAACGGAGTTAAGCCCTGTGGAAAGCGTAGACTGGGACGCCGCATAGATAGCCGCCAGAAGCAGTCCCGTAATGCCCACCGGAAGCTCAAAGGCAATGTAGGATGCAAAAATCTGATCCTGCGCCGCTGCCGGAGGCAGCGCATTCTGCTGATAGAACACATACAACCCGGTTCCAATCAGGTAGAACACAGTCGCAATAAAGATAGAAAGCGCACCGTTGGTCAGCATCATTTTATTTAACTTCTTGGTATCTGTCGTCGTCGTAAAACGCTGCACAATATCCTGGCTTGACACATAGGAGCCCATAGTGTTGAAACCTGCGCCCACAATCAAGATGAATACGCTGTCTTTGAAAATGTTAATATTAAAGATTGGCTGGTCTGTGGCAAGGAATTTGTGCTCTGTGGTCAATGTGGAAAATACCGCACCGATTCCTCCGTCAATATGTGCCAGCAGGAACACCAGTGAGAAGGTGACGCCAATCAGGAGCACTGAGCCTTGGATAAAGTCTGTCCAGAGTACGGATTTCAATCCACCTGTGTATGAATAAATGATTGCAATCACACCCATGATGATAATCAATACGTTCACGTTGATTCCGGTCAGGCTTCCCAATACCATACAGGGAAGGTACATGATAATGGACATACGCCCTACCTGATAAATGATGAACATCACGGCCCCCAACACCCTAAGCCCTTTGCTCCCGAACCTCAGCTCCAGATAATGGTACGCCGTATCAATATCCAGTTTGCTGTAGATCGGCAGGAAAAACTTGATAGTCAGCGGGATGGCAAGCAGCATGCCCAACTGTGCAAACCACATAATCCAAGTCCCGGCATAGGAGTTGCCCGCAAGGGACAGAAAGGAAATGGGGCTTAACAGGGTCGCAAAGATGGATACGGAAGTCACCCACCACGGCACGGTTCCGTCGCCTTTGAAATATTCTTTTCCCTTCATATCTTTTTTTGCGAAATGGAGTCCGGCAAATAATACCGCTGCCAGATAAACGATTAATATAATTAAATCAATAACTGTAAATCCTTGCATTTTCTATCCTCCTCATTTGTATTCCCCAAATCCCAGACTCGGGGAGTACGTATATTCTCAATCCCCAGTGTGCTTTCTGCATTATATCTAGCGAAACTTTGCAGGATATAATGCAGTCAGCACACTTAGTCGTTCAAGCGATATAGTTTCTCCTTGGCACTGCGAATTAAGCAATATAGCTTTCCTTGGCACTGCGGATCATCTGTGCGGCTTCTTCCACTACAGCCATGTCGCTGTCTGCCAGGGACGGCAGCGGCGCTCTCACCCCGCCAAGCTCAAGGCCTTCATTCAGTTTTAAGACTTCCTTGATGACTCCGTACATATTTCCCTTTGCGGAACACAGCTTGTAGATAATCTCATTGACCGTATACTGGAGTTCTCTTGCTTTTGCCATCTCATTTGACTTCACATACTCTTCCAATTTCAGGAACAGTTCCGGCATCGCCCCGTAGGTTCCGCCGATGCCGCCTTCTGCCCCGATTGCAAGTCCGCTGATGAACTGCTCGTCCGGGCCGTTGAAAATGATGTAGTCCTCGCCCGCCGCCTGTTTGAACATCTGGATATCCTGTACTGGCATGGAGGAGTTCTTTACACCGATGACCTTGGGGTTCTTACGCATTTCCTCAAACAGACCCATGGTGAGCGCAACGCCCGCAAGCTGGGGAATGTTGTAGATGACGAAATCGGTATCTGGCGCAGCAGAACTTATATCATTCCAGTATTTTGCAATGGCATGCTCCGGCAGACGGAAATAGATTGGCGGGATTGCAGCGATTGCATCTACTCCCTGACTCTGGGCATGTCTGGCAAGTTCCATGCTGTCCTTGGTATTGTTGCAAGCCACATGGGCGATAATTGTCAGCTTACCTTTTGCTGCTTTCATGACATTTTCCAGTATCATCTTCCGGTCTTCCACACTCTGATAGATGCATTCTCCGGAGGAACCATTCACATAGAGTCCTTTCACGCCCTTTTCTACAAAATACTGAGTCAATGCCTGGACTCCTTCGGGGCTTACGTTTCCTTCCTTGTCATAACATGCGTAAAATGCCGGGATTACTCCTTTGTACTTGTTTAAATCTCTCATTGTTTCTTCTCCTTTTTATTCTTATTGGTATACGCTTTTTGTTATTTTATGTCATGAATCCTGATGTCTGCCTTATCTTGCAAGGCTGTCTGCAAATGCTTTCGTGATGAGCTGGGGCCTTGTAATGATGGAGCCTACCACCACACAGAAAGAGCCAAGCTCAATGACCCGTTTTGCTTTCGCGGGCGTGTCGATGTTGCCCTCTGCGATGACCCGGTGTTTGGCCTGTCCAAGTATCTTCCGAATAATCTCGAAATCATTTGCCTCAATCCTGTCTCCCCTGCTCTGGTCTGTGTATCCGACCATAGTCGTCCCGATAAAATCAAACCCTAATTCGTCTGCATGAAGAGCCTCCTCGACGGTGGAACAGTCTGCCATCCAGAGTTGCTCTGGATACTTTTCTTTCACCTGTGCGAAAAATGTATCCAGCGGCAGATTACCCGGCCTTAATCCTCCGGTAGCATCCATGGCGATGATTTCCGGCTTGACTTCCATCAGTTCATCGACCTCTTTCATCGTGGGGGTGATGTAGACGCCGCTGTCATCGTAGTCCCGCTTTACGATTCCGATAATCGGCAGACCCGTCTGGGACTGTATCTCACGGATGTCTTCCTTCGTGTTCGCCCGGATACCTTTCGCCCCTCCTTGTTCTGCCGCCAATGCCATCCGTCCCATGATAAAAGACGAATGGAGCGGCTCATCCGGCAATGCCTGGCAGGATACCACCAGCCCGCCCTTTAATTGTTCTACACATTCTTTCATACGCTTGCTCCTTTCCCGTAGAATGTCTGTGCTCCTGTTTGTTTCCTGGTTTCTGCCACACAGTATACGCATTTATGAATTTATTTTCAATAGATTTGTGATATTATGAAACTTCTTTCATCATTTTCAAAACACACCAGTTTGAGGCGTGTTTTTGAGATAAATTTTTGGTCATGTTGCACAATTACAGGTTACTTCTTTCCATATGTGAAAGTACCCTCAGCGTAAATGAAAAGGATACGCTGAGGGTACTTTAGTTATCTGTAATTTATAAAATTTTATTCTTTTTTATTTACTCGAATTGGGTGGCAAATTTGTTGTAAGATTGCCTAAATCATTGCATCAGCGATTAGCAATAGAAGCGGAGAAAGAAGGCGTAAGCCTGAACCAGCTTGCTCTATATAAACTCGCTTTATAGAAAAATACGTAAAATAAGTCTGCCAAGAGCATGATTCCCGCAATATTCACAGAAATTTCATGCCCTTGGCAGACCTTATAGTTCTTTAGAAAAATATAACACCAAATCATCATCGTTCCGGCATTCGCCGTAAGGTTCGCAGATTTTATCCTGATACCACGCCCCGGAACCGTCCGGAACATAGCCCCGTTTTACATACATCCTCTGGGCGCTCCCATATCCCTGATGAAGCCCTACCCCCAGACAGACGGTATCTCCATATCTTGCAGCAATCTTTTCCGCCGTGTCCATGAGCTTAGTCCCAATCCCATGCCTCCTGTACTTTTGGAGGACTCCGAAATCCACTATCTCCGGTAATCCCTTTCCCTGATACGCTCCTCCGGTACATTCTAAATAGACATTGATGTATCCTGCAACACAGCCCTCATACTCGGCTGCCAGCGCCACCGCCCTGCCTTGGGCCGCGTCTTTCAAACGGGTGTGATACTTGTCTGCCGACGCGTCCCACCCCTGCTTTCGCTCCCCGCCTGCAATCAACTCTGCATCCGCCTCTTCCAAATCGCGGATTGTAATCTTACCATCTTTATAATATTCCATTCTTTTCCCCAAAATGACTCTTTCCGTCTATGAATCAAAATATCTTGTTTTCCGCCAGTTATATGCAATCACCGCAGCCGACGCCACCACCAGGATTCCTGCCAAAAGCTGGGATACCGGAAACCCGATGCCCGGAAGCAGCAATTGGTCTGTCCTAAGCCTCTCAATCCAGAAACGCCCGAAACCGTACCCCGCCAGATACATCAGAAATATCTCTCCGTTGAACTTCTTATGCTTACGGTACAAAAGCAATAAAATCAGAATCAGCAGGCACCACAGGGACTCATAGAGAAACGTAGGATGTACCTGAATATAGGAAACCCCATCCTTCGTCTCCATATGCTCCCGCATAAGCTCCGTGATATCCGACCCCCGCACCGCATCCACCGGCAGGCGCATGGCAAGAAGCCAGTCCGTATATTCCCCGAAGGCCTCCCTGTTAAAGAAATTGCCCCATCGCCCAATCATCTGCCCTGCCACCAGGCCAAGCCCTGCCGTATCCAGTAAAAGAGGAGCAGACAGATGCTTCACATGGGCGAACACAAAAACCGTGATAACCGCGGCAATGACCCCTCCGTAAATGGCAAGCCCGCCTTCCCGAATATTGAAGATACTCAAGAGATTATCTTTATACATGTCCCACGAGAAAATCACATAATAAATCCTTGCCCCGATTATCGCAAATATCACAGCGTAGATTGCCAAATCATAATAATCCTCCGGGTTCTGTTTCGTACGTCTTGCCTCTAATGCCGCAATCAGAATCCCGGTCAGGATTCCAATCCCAATGATAATACCATAATAAGCAATCTCAAACCCAAATACCGTGATGTGGTCGCCTACCGACTTCAGATGAATTCCGATATTGGGAAAATCTATGGTTCTATGCATGATGCCATTACTTCCTTCCTATACGTTGAACCGGAACAGCATAATGTCCCCGTCCTTCACAACATAGTCCTTGCCTTCCAGCCTGATAAGTCCCTTCTCCTTCGCCGCACTGTGGCTTTTACATTCCATCAAATCGTCATAGGATACCACCTCTGCCCGGATGAATCCTCTCTCAAAATCAGAGTGAATCTTCCCTGCCGCCTGAGGGGCCTTCGTCCCTTCCGTAATCGTCCATGCGCGCACCTCAGGCTCTCCCGCCGTCAGGTAACTGATCAGCCCTAAAAGCCGATAACTTGCCTTAATCAGCTTCTCAAGCCCTGACTCGGATAATCCAAGGTCTTCTAAGAACATCTTCTTCTCATCGTCCTCAAGCTCCGCAATCTCCTGCTCAATCTGGGCACACACGACGAACACTTCGCTTAGCTCCTCTTTGGCATAATCCCGCACAGCCTGTACGCCCTCATTGGTCCCGCCGTCGTCGGCAAGGTCGTCCTCCGCCACATTCGCAGCATAGATGACAGGTTTGTAAGTAAGCAGGTTATATCCCAAGAGCCAAGACTCCTCTTCCTCATCTTCTGCACCTGTAAATGTTTTTGCAAGTTTTCCTTCTTCCAGATGTGCCTTAATCTTCTCCAACAACGCCAGCTCCTTTGCCGCCGCCTTGTCGTTGCGCGCCACCTTTGCCGTCTTGGAAATCCTGCGCTCCAATATCTCCAAATCGGAAAAAATCAGTTCCAGATTAATCGTCTCGATATCCCGCAGCGGGTTGATGCTCCCATCCACATGGACAATGTTGCTGTCCTCGAAACACCGGACTACATGGACGATGGCGTCCACTTCCCGGATATTTGCCAAAAACTGGTTGCCAAGGCCCTCGCCCTTAGAAGCTCCCTTCACCAGTCCTGCAATATCCACAAATTCAATGGCAGCCGGTATGATTTTCTTCGTGTGGTACATCTCGCCTAACACGTTCAGCCTCTCGTCTGGTACGGTGACGACCCCTACGTTGGGGTCGATGGTGCAGAACGGGTAATTCGCCGACTCCGCTCCCGCCTTCGTCAATGAATTGAACAGCGTACTCTTTCCTACATTAGGTAATCCTACAATCCCTAGTTTCATTTTCACTACTCTCCTATATTGTCTTTTTAGTCCTCTTCTTTATGCATGATACCTATCATCCTTATCCCTTGTCTCCATCAAGATTACCCGTCCCGATGGGAAACTGATGACAGCTTCATCAAAGCCTTCCGCAATCTGATTGCTCACACACAGGCTGTTGTAGGGTGTCAGCGTATGGTTTTTCAATGGATACTTTGCCCCGCTGATATTGAAACCAAAGACGTCCTCCCCCAACGGGAATACAGAAAAATATGCCCCGAATGCCTTACCTCTTTGAATATGAGTCTCTCCACCGCCAATAATTCTAATCAAATTCTGACAATCCAGAATTCTTGCATCAATCCCGGCCTTGAAGGGAATCATAAGACTCTGAACATTTGCCCATAGATGGTCAATCCTACCGCCTGTGGCGCCAAGAATTATTAACTCCTTACAACCTAACGTCATAGCGAGCCGAATTGCAATCTCCGTATCGGAGGCATCCTTTACCGGATTATACTCCCTCACCGGAACATTCGTCTCATTCTTATAATAATTCCGAATATCCTCCCTGGTGCTGTCGAAATCTCCTACGATATAATCCGGCATAATCCGGTGATGATATAGAAATTCCACACCACGGTCTACTGCTATCACACACCTGTCATTCTGTTCTTTAAGGACAGTCAGTGTCAACGCTTCATCCAAATCCCCGCCGCTGATAATGATACTTCTCTTACTCATATTCTCTCAAAATCTCCATAAAATCTCTGGTGTTCTTCCCCGGGTCTCCTCCAAATACAGCAGACCCCGCAACAATAACATTGGCTCCCGCATCAAGAACTTCACGTACATTGGACAGATAGATTCCCCCGTCCACTTCTATATCCAAGGATACCCCTTGCTTCTCGGCCATCTGACGAATCAAACGAATCTTGTCCAATGAATCCATAATAAACTTCTGACCGCCAAATCCCGGATGAACACTCATGACCAGAACCATATCCACATCTTTCAGATAGTCTCTTACAGCTTCGCCTTCCGTCTCCGGACAGATAGACAGCCCTGCCTTCATGCCGCAGGAACGAATCTTCTCTATAGTCGCACTCACATCCTCACAGGCCTCCATATGAACCGTCACAAGGTCTGCTCCGGCTTTCTTAAAATCCTCTATATACCGGATGGGTTCCTGTACCATCAGGTGTACATCCATCACCTGGCTCGTCGCTCCCTGAATGGACGCCAGCACCGGCATACCAAAAGAGATACTCGGGACGAACATACCGTCCATCACATCAAAATGAAGATACGCGGCTCCATTTTCCTCTGTAGTCCTAATCTCTCTGCCAAGCTCCTTAAAATCTGCCGCCAGAATCGACGGGGCTAATATGTAATTCATATTCAATACCTCCTTCTATTCTTCAACTCTTCATACATCTCCCTATAGTTCTGATATCGGATAGGATGAATCTTTCCCTCCTCTACCGCCTCTTTGACCCTGCATCCGGGCTCATGTACATGGTCGCATCCCTTAAACCGGCACAGTCCTTCATATTCTGTAAATTCAGGAAATTACTGTCTCAGCTCTTCCTTCTCAAAATCATTGACATACAGAGAACTAAACCCCGGTGTATCCATAATGTAGGAATCCCTGTCAATAGGAAATAATTCTGAATGTCTGGTAGTATGCTTTCCCCGCTCAATCTTCCGGCTGATATCCCCGGTCTCCATATTCGCCTCCGGCGTAAGCATATTAATCAGAGAGGACTTTCCAACTCCGGAGGGTCCGGCTATGGCCGTCGTCTTTCCTTTTAAAATCTCCCTGACACATTCCACATTCTTCCCTTCCAACGCACTGGTAAATATGAAAGGATACCCACATTTTCCGTAGATTGCCTCAAGCTCATCAAGCTGGGACTGCTCTGCTAGATCTTCTTTATTAAAGCATAATATCGAAGGAATCCTTTTTCGCTCCATCATAACCAGAAATCGGTCCAAAAGGTTATAGTGCGGCGCGGGACGCAACACGGCAAATACTACTAATGCCTGGTCAATATTGGCGACCGCCGGCCGAATCAGTTCGTTGTCTCTGGGAAAAATCCGAATAATATTGCCGATCTTTTCCTCTTCCTTAATCGCTTCAATCTCTACTCTATCTCCCACTAAGGGTTTCACTCTCTCCTTGCGGAAGATACCTTTTGCCTTACATTCATAAACACCGGATTCTACTACATGTACGTAGTAGAATCCGGCAATTCCTTTCACAATCTTCCCCTGCATAAGCGCCTCTACTCCTCAGGCGATACGTCATCGCCCGGGTTCGGAATCGACTGCGCCGGTCCCTGACTGACGATAAGATTTACCGACGTCCCTTCATCCACACTGCTGCCCACGCCAGGCTCACAGCTAATGACATACCCCGACGGAACCGAATCATGGTTCTGATAAGACACGTTTCCCGTCTGAAGTCCCGCGCTGTAAAGAAGCTGCTTTGCATTCTCCAAGGAGGTATTGGTTACCGGCGGCACTCCTACCTGCTCCGGCGGTTTCGGGCCCTGACTTACTACCAATCCAATGGACGTACCCGCAGATACCTTCTTGCCGCCGTCCACACTCTGAGATACCACCTGGCCTTCCGGAACGCTGTCATGATAGTCGTATGTCACAGTTCCCACATTAAGCCCTGCCGCTATAATCGCATTCTGTGCATCTGCATCTGCATATCCGATTACGTTCGGAACCGTCTTCTTCTCTGCTCCCTTGCTGACCTTCATTACAATCTGAGTCTCTTCCGTCGCCTTCGCATGTGCGGCCGGGGTCGTCTCGATGACATCCCCCTCTGCCACAGTATCACTATACACAAAATCTGAGGTAATCTTCTTGAAACCTGCCTGAGTCAGCATGCTGTGCGCCTCACTCTCATTATGTCCTTTGACGTCCGGCACCTCAATCTCTTTGCCTATAAGTCCAGAGCTTACTACCACCAGAATCGTTGTATTCTTATCTACCTTCTTACCTGCTTCTGTCTTCTGTTCCGAAACCGTTCCTTCCTCATACTTGTTGGATTCCTTACGCTCCTTCACCTTGAATCCAAGTCCCATCTTGTTCAGCTCTTTCTTCGCTTCCTCCTCTGTCTTTCCTACCACATTCGGAACCTTGACCTGGTCCTCTTCCTTGGTCTCCGTCTTAAGGCTCGGCGTAAACTTGAATAATCCTGCCGCCTTTCCAATCACAAAAATCAGGATAAATACTATGATAACCGCAACCACAATGGTCAAAATCTTCATAACCTTGTTCATACGGGGATTCACATCGTCAGAATCCCTGCGCCGCCTTCCGCGTGAATCATAGTCGTCATCATCGAATTCGTCGTCATCGTAGTCGTCATGGTCTCTGTCATAGTCATCATCATAATCACGGTCTCTGTCATAATCATCGTCGCCGTAATCGTCATGATCGTCATAGTCGTCATGCCCGCCATATCTGTCATCATGGCCGTAATCATCATCACCGTAATCATCATAATCGTCATCATCATAGCTTCGGATATCATCCAGCTCATCGCCGGTAATGATGACCGTATTCGCACTTCGAAGAGGCGGAATCACCACAAAATCTCCATTGGGATCCACCAGAGAACGTTTTAAATCCTGAATCAGTTCATCCGTATTCCGATATCTCCGTTCACTGTTCTTCTGGGTACATTTCAGAATGATTCGTTCCAAGCTGTAGGGAATATCCGGTACCAGCTCAGAAGGCGGCGTAATCTCCTCCTGCAGATGCTTAATCGCAACAGATACCGTAGACTCGCCGTCAAAAGGCACCTCTCCTGTCACCATCTCGTACAAGGTGATACCCACAGAATAGATATCGCTTCTCTGGTCGCTGAATCCGCCCCTTGCCTGCTCCGGCGATGTGTAGTGGACAGAGCCCATGGCATTGGAGCTGACAGTATTGGACGTGGTGGCCTTGGCAATCCCGAAATCTGTCACTTTCACCTTACCGTCCTTGGAGATGATAATGTTCTGCGGTTTGATATCTCTGTGAATAATATCTGCCGCATGCGCGATTCCAACGCCTGTACACATCTGAATCGCAATACTGATGACCTCTTTATGGGATAACCTGCCCTTTTTCTCAATATATTCTTTCAGCGTAATTCCCTCGACCAACTCCATGACCATATAGTACAGGCCACGGTCTTCCCCCACATCATATACATTGACAATGTTCGGATGAATCAAGCCTGCCGCCGCCTGAGCTTCCGAGCGGAACTTCCGCACAAAATTCTCGTCTTCTTTGTATTCCTTCTTCAAAACCTTGATTGCCACGTAACGGTTCAGCATGCGGTCACGGCCCTTGTACACATCCGCCATTCCGCCTGCCCCTACCTTACTGAGCACCTCATAACGTTTTCCAAGAATAATACCATCTTTCACACTCATACACTCACCTCATCTGCAAGTGGCTCTGCTATAACAACCCCTATGTTATCTCTCCCGCCATTGCTGTTTGCCTTCTCAATCAACATCTGCACAGCCTCCACTACATCTCTGGAGCCCCGCACGATATCAAACATATCTTCATCCTCCACCATATTGCTCAGGCCATCCGTACACATCAAAATGATGTCCCCCTTCTTGAGCCGAAATTCATAGATATCTGCCTCTACGCCTTCCTTCACGCCGATTGCCCTTGTAATGATGTTCTTGTCCGGATGGTTTCTGGCCTCCTCCGCTTTGATACCGCCAAGCCTTACCATCTCCTCCACCAGAGAATGGTCTTTGGATATCTGGCGAATCTTCTCGTTAATCAGATAGAGCCGGCTGTCTCCCACATTGGCAAAATACAGCGTATTGCCAACAACCGTAGCTACTACCAGAGTGGTGCCCATTCCTTCCAACTTGATGTCCGCAGATGCGACTTCGATTAACTTATCATTTGCAATGCTGACTACATTGCGCAGAATCTCTTCCGGTTTGTTTAGGGGGGTACTCTCTAACTCCTCCCGCAACACACCCACCGTATATTTTGACGCAAAATCTCCCGCCTTGTGGCCGCCCATTCCATCGGCAACCGCAAGAAGATTCGGAAACGGTCCGATAGGCTTGTCCGTCACATATACATAGTCTTGATTGACTTCACGCTTTCTCCCTACATCAGTCATTGCAAATATCTTCATCTGGTTCTCCCGTCTGCGGCCATATACCGCCTTCTAAGCTGGCCGCATGCTCCGTCTATATCTGAGCCTCTTTCCCTTCTTATAGTAACATTAATTCCATTTTTTTCAAGTTTATTTTTAAATACACCTGCATTTTTCCTGTCGGGTTTGCGGTAATCCCGCTCCCTGACCGGATTCACAGGGATAACATTAAGATGGCAGTTCCTTGGTTTCAGGAGCGCCGTAAGCTCCCTAATATCCTCCGGTTTGTCGTTTATACCTTCTATCAGACTGTACTCAAACGTCACTCTTCGTCCTGTCTTTTGAAAATAGTCGTCGCAGGCTTCTAACACTTCGCAAAGCTCATACTTATCAGCCACAGGCATCAGCCTTCTGCGCTTCTCCTGACTGGAGCCGTGGAGAGATAAAGCCAATGTAATCTGCAGGCCCTCTGATGCAAGCCTGTGCATGTTAGGAACAATACCGCAGGTGGAGGCTGTGATATTTCTCTGGCTGATGTTCAGGCCATGTTCATCACTCACCATCCGTATAAATCTGACAAAGTTCTCGTAATTGTCAAGGGGCTCCCCTGTTCCCATCACTACTATCTGAGAAACCCGTTCTTCCGTTATTCTCTGAATCTGGTATATCTGCCTTAACATCTCCGACGAAGCGAGGTTCCGCTTAAGCCCGCCAATGGCAGATGCACAGAAGCGGCACCCCATCCGGCATCCGGCCTGAGACGAGACACAGACTGAATTCCCATAAGGATGACGCATCAGAACGCTTTCAATCATGTTCCCGTCTAAAAGCTCAAACAGGAACTTCTCCGTTGAATCCACCCTGGAAATCTGGCGCTCCACCGGTTCTACCTTGGGAATCCTATATTCCCGGGATAATTTTTCCCGTAAACTCTTCGAAAGATTCGTCATCTCTTCAAAACTGCCGGCCAATTTCACATGGAGCCATTCATAGAGCTGACGGCTGCGAAAGGGCTTTTCGCCCATTGCTCGAATCTCTTCCGACAATTCGCCATAGTTGAAGGAACAGATATCTTTCTTAATTGTATCTTCCATATCTATTCACTTTCCTGTCTGATTCTTCGCCGGAACAATGCAATATAGAAGCCGTCCCCTAAGTCGCGCCCCGGAAGCATCTGCTGATCACGGCAGAGCTCAAATTCCGGAAACCTCCCGGCAAACCACCTGGCATTTTCTTCATTCTCTTCTCTGTTGACAGTACATGTACTGTAAATTAACGTTCCCTGCGGCTTCACATATTCTGCCGCCACAGACAGAATCTCTCGCTGAAGCTTCGCCAGTTCTGACTGTGCATCCTTTGTGAGCTTATATTTTAAATCCGGCTTCTTCCCCAGTACACCAAGCCCGGAGCAGGGAAGATCCGCTATCACAATATCTGCCTTCTCTACAGACGCCTCATCCCTTAGACGTGCATCCATTCGAACCGCTTCTATATTCGTCAGACCGCTTCGCAGGATATTCTCCTGAATCAGTCCAATCTTATATTCTGTCAGGTCCCTGGCCTCCACATGACCAGTTCCCCGAAGCATCTCTGCCAGATGGAGCGCCTTCCCCCCGGGAGCGGCGCATACATCGATGATATAGTCGCCTTCTTTGGGCGCCGCCCACCAAGCCACCTGCATAGAGCTTATGTCCTGTACATAGTAGTATCCTTTTTGAAAACTCGGAAGCTTCGCCAGATAATCAAAATTCGACAGCTCAAGGGCATTGGGAAGGTCTGAGTCTTCCTTCACACAGACCCCCTCCTCCTTAAGTATCTGAAGCAGTTCTTCCTTCGCTATTCTATCCGGATTAAATCGGACGATTATGGGCTTCTCCTTAAGGAACTCTTCTGCCATGGCACGAACGGTCTCTT
>CATLIP010000013.1 GCA_949957035.1 uncultured Lachnospiraceae bacterium | reverse complement strand
ATGTCCCAAAAGCCCCTTCTCATACGGTATCTTTACACCGCCCAGAATCAAATCCCGCTCCTTTACCAGACGGTGGACGTCATATCCCATTCCTACTCGCATACTTCTTCCTCCTTATTTTCATCGGCCTGCGCTTCTTCAATCTTTACGTTTTCCTTCTCCACAATATCCTTTGACTCACCGGCATCATTGGTATCTTCCCAGATCTCTTCGTAGTCATGCTTAATATATCTCTTTAATGCCAGAGCGCACCATACTCCGCCCACTACCATAAAAAGCGCCCCAAACAGCAGATAGGCCAAATAATTCTCTGGCTTATCCGTCAGCACATCCCTGGTAAGTCTAAAACCCACATATGCGAGATATCCCCCTGCAACAATCCTGATTGTCAGCCGTCCTTTGGTCATAGATACATTTCCTCCTTTATCCTGCGGTTCTCACTATATAATCTTATGTATCATCGTATTATCTTCTAGTCTACATGATTCTTCCCAATATTTCAAATATTATTATAAC
The DNA here is from genome assembly GCA_949957035.1 of uncultured Lachnospiraceae bacterium. The sequence continues at coordinate 16,599 of CATLIP010000013.1, read as the reverse complement.
TTCGAATATTTCGAATATTTTTATTTACTTTTTCGAAATAAAATGTTATACTTTTTCTAACGACAGTTACAAGAAGTGAGGAGGTGAAATTATGAATCTATCATTTGGCGAAAAGATTAGAGACGCCCGTAAGTCTAAAAATCTCACCCAGAAACAGCTTGCCGAGAAGATTGGCGCTAAACATAATTCCGTCAGTGATTGGGAGAATGATAAGAACAGACCCGACGCAGCTACAATCGAAATGCTCTGCAGAATCCTTGACATAACCCCCAATTACCTCCTGGATGCAGTTTCCGGCGAATATACACCTGCGGAAAAGACAATTATAGAAAAATATCGCTTCATTTCCGAGTATTCCCCGGAAGGCGCCGCAACCGTAGGCTATATACTGAACCGGGAATATCAGATTGCCCGGGATCGAAAAATGCAGACCTTATCCATGCCTTCGCTGCCTGCTGAAGATCTGGCGGCAATCGAACAAGCCCTGCAGAAACTTGAGCTCAGAAAAGCAAAGTAATATCATTTCATACAGACGGAGCTATTATGCGTTTTTTCAAAAGAGAAAAGATATCAAGTGAAGAACGCAGATATATTATATTTGCGGCTTATGACGCTCTGTTGGAATTTCATGAACACAGTCTGCCCGTCCTTTCCAATGACTTTTGCCGAATCATAAATTCGAGCATTCTGATATTTCCGATGCAATTTGTCGCAAGTCAGGAAGGACTGCCAGAAAACTATTTTTCCTACGTGGGAAGCGGTATGGCATTGTATGCTGCTTCTACCGGACATTATATCATCCTGTACGACGAGGAACTCCCTTCCTCTGATATACGCTGGACTATTGCCAGACTTATCTATTTAATTAAGTCCGGAAAACTGGAAGAAAATCCTAATGTGTTTCATTTCTCAGATGATTGTGCCGAATCGGACAAATGCGATGAATTTGCTTATCATTTTACCTGTCCGGATCCCATTCTCAAGGAGTGTAATATCAGCAGTGCGTCTGATATCATCAAATATTGTGAGATTCCTTTTTCTTTTGCAAATAAAAAAAGCAGGTTACTGAAAACATCAAAAAATATGCCTTCGATACCGATTATCGAAAAGGCTTTGGAAACCAATTTCAGATCATATATAGACCGAAAAAACTTCTCAATGTAAGGTACGAAAAATATTTTCCGAATGAGGAGGAAAAAGAAAAAGGTAGATTATATTCAAACAGGGTGTGAGAGAATGTATGCTGTATTCTCTCACACTTTTCGTTGTTTGGCATATTATCACCTCACTTTTAAAGCACCGTTTACTTGATTATCAATCGGTAAATCTTGTGTAAAGCCTTTATTCCATTATCAAGACAAATGAACAGACTTATTTCGATCAGGGTAAATGTTATCGGAACACGCACTGGCTTGATTAATTTGAAACAGAAAAAAAGCCTGTGAATACAGACTTTTCAAACAAATAGCGGGAACTGGATTTGAACCAGCGACACCACGGGTATGAACCGTGTGCTCTAGCCAACTGAGCTATCCCGCCAGAGTTGATTCGACGTATATCGAATCAATTACAACATTCACTGTTGCAATGGGACCTATAGGGCTCGAACCTATGACCCTCTGCTTGTAAGGCAGATGCTCTCCCAGCTGAGCTAAGATCCCTTTTCCTTTACAAGTTCCTATCTCGAACCTGCTTTGCTATTATACTATCATATATCACTACTTGTCAACACATTTTTACAAATTTTTCAAAAATTTTTTTTCTCCACTTATTTGTCTTAAATATGCTTCAAAACATATTGATAAATAATCTCGAAAAAAATCAAAAAATTTTCAAATAAATTGCACATTTACTCTTTACTCTTTCGTTAATGAATGATATCTTTATAGTGTAAATAAATAATTATGGAGGTCGTTTAAAATGGCGAGAAGAAAGGTAGAAGAGAAAAATTATCCAGAATTAATTGAGATGGCAGAGGAAAGAATCGAATCATTATCTGCAGAATTGAAGCAGGAAAAAGCGAACCTCAAACAATTGAAAAAAGACCAGGTTCGTTATGATGCTTTAGTTGAAAAGCAGAAGAAACAGGCCGAGGTTCAAAAGGCTGCCGAGTTACTTGTCGCATCTGGAAAAAGCCTGGAAGAAATCGAAGAATTTCTTGCAAATTAGTATCACATACCTACGTCAAATGAAGCTCAAAAAGAATTGTCAAGGGCAGACTTTTTGGGGACCAAAGTATCAATAAGCCTGCCTTGTATGGAATGCCAAGGACAGGCTTATTGAGTAGATATAAGATTAATCTTTACATGCAAAAAGCTGCCGGAAATCACTTTCCAACAGCCCTTCATGCAAAGCTTTTTATTCCTTAAAAACTATATCTTTGCAATGTCAACTAACATCAATTTCCTGATATCCGTATTTTCAAGGCTTGTAATCAGCGCCTTCGCAGTATCAATCGCCGTAAGCACATTCACTCCCGTCTCAATAGCATTCCTGCGAATTACGAACCCGTCCCGCGCCCGGTCTGCGCCCTGCTGCGGTGTGTCTATGACAAGATCAATCTTATGTCCCAAAATCAAGTCCATAAGGTTCGGTGATTCCTGCTCAATCTTCCTGACCATGTTCGCCTTCACGCCTTGGCGCTTCAACGCCTCCGCAGTCCCCTTGGTGGCGAAGATGCGATAGCCGATTTTTTGGAATCTCCTTCCGATTTCCACCGCCTCTTCCTTATCCTCCTCCCGCACGGTGAGAATCATATTCTTGTACTTAGGCAGATGAATCCCAGCGCCTAAGAATGCCTTATACAGCGCCTCGTCAAAGGTCCGGGCAATCCCTAAGCATTCCCCCGTGGACTTCATCTCCGGCCCAAGGCTTATATCCGCCCCGCGGATTTTCTCGAAGGAGAATACCGGCATCTTTACCGCGAAATAATCCGCCTCCGGCTGCAATCCCGGCGTATACCCAAGGTCTCTTAGCTTCCGTCCGATGATTACCTTTGTGGCCAGCGGCACAATCGGTATTCCCGTCACCTTACTGATATAGGGAACCGTCCGGCTGGACCTTGGGTTTACCTCTATGACGTAGACCTGTTCCCCGCACACGATGAACTGGATATTAATCAGTCCGATGACGTGCAGCGACTGTGCCAGTTTCCGTGTATAATCCTCGATGGTACGTTTCGTCTTCTCGGAAATGCTTTTCGCCGGATATACGGAAATACTGTCGCCGGAATGGATTCCCGCCCGCTCGATATGTTCCATGATACCGGGAATCAGGATGTCTTCCCCGTCGCAGACGGCATCCACTTCTATCTCCTTTCCCTGCAGATATTTGTCCACAAGAATCGGATGGTCTTGCGCAATCCGGTTAATGATTCCCATAAATTCCTCTACGTCGCGGTCATTGATGGCAATCTGCATTCCCTGTCCGCCGAGTACGTAGGAGGGCCTTACCAATACCGGATAGCCGAGCCGGTTCGCCACCTCTTTTGCCTCCTTCGCGGTAAATACCGTGCCGCCGCTTGGCCTTGGGATGCCGCATTTTTCCAGAATCTCATCGAATAATTCCCTGTCTTCTGCCGCGTCTACATTTTCCGCAGAAGTACCAAGGATTGGGACGCCCATCTTCATCAGGGATTCCGTCAGTTTGATTGCCGTCTGCCCGCCGAACTGGACCACCGCACCGTCCGGTTTCTCCAAATCCACGATATGCCCTACATCCTCCGGAGTCAGCGGCTCAAAATACAGCTTATCCGCAATATCAAAATCCGTGCTTACTGTTTCCGGATTGTTGTTTACGATGATGGTTTCATATCCTTCTTTAGAAAATGCCCAGGTGCAGTGTACGGAGCAGAAGTCAAACTCAATCCCCTGTCCGATCCGGATTGGTCCGGAACCGAGTACCAGAACCTTCTTTTTCCTCTCCATGTCTGTATTCTCTTTTTTGTCCCCGCTTGCCTCGTTCTCACTGCCGAACACAGAATAGTAATATGGCGTCTCCGCCGCAAATTCCGCCGCACAGGTATCCACCATCCGGTAAGCCGCAGTAATCCCCCACCTGCGCCTCATATCACGAATCTGTCCTTCCGTCTTTCCGCTAAGCCTTGCAATCACCCCGTCCGGGAACTCCAGCCTTTTCGCCTCTCTAAGTAATTCCTCGTCCAATTCTCTATCCCCAAGCTTCTGTTCCATTTCCACGAGAACCGCAATCTTATCGATGAACCACAGGTCAATCTTCGTAATCCTGTGAATCGCCTCATAGGAAATGCCCCTACGTACTGCCTCGGCAATCTTCCAGAGGCGGGTGTCATCCACCACCGCCAGCTCTTCCAACAGTTCTTCCTCGTCAAGATGTGAGAAATCATAGGACATCAGGCTGTCCACATGCTGCTCCAAAGAACGGATCGCCTTCATCAGCGCCCCCTCAAAATTGTCGCAAATGCTCATGACCTCCCCTGTCGCCTTCATCTGCGTGGTCAGGGTGCGCTTTGCACTGATGAATTTGTCAAAGGGCAGTCTTGGGATCTTCACCACACAGTAGTCAAGCATAGGTTCAAAACTGGCATAGGTCTTCTTCGTGACTGCATTCTTGATTTCATCCAGCGTATATCCAAGGGCGATCTTCGCCGCAACCTTGGCAATAGGATAGCCTGTCGCCTTGGATGCCAGCGCGGAAGAACGGCTGACACGGGGATTCACCTCGATTACACAGTACTCAAACGTCTCAGGATGCAGTGCATACTGCACGTTACATCCTCCGGTGATATTCAATTCACTGATAATGTTAAGGGCGGATGTCCTAAGCATCTGGTATTCTTTATCCCCAAGGGTCTGTGAGGGCGCGACAACGATACTGTCTCCTGTATGTACGCCTACCGGGTCGATATTCTCCATATTGCAGACCGTGATACAGTTTCCCTTGCAATCCCGCATCACCTCATACTCAATCTCTTTCCATCCGGCGATGCACCGCTCCACCAGGACCTGCCCCACCCGGGAAAGGCGCAGCCCGTTTTCCAGAATCTCCATGAGCTTTTCCCTGGTTTGTGCAATACCGCCGCCGCTGCCTCCAAGGGTATAAGCCGGGCGGAGTACGACGGGATAACCAATCTCCTCGGCAAATCTCACGCCTTCTTCCACAGATTCCACCACAAGGGACGCCGCGCATGGCTCTCCGATTTTCTCCATAGTGGTCTTAAATTCCAGACGGTCTTCCGCTTTCCGTATGGTCTCAGACGTAGTACCGATGAGGGCTACGCCCTGTTCTTTTAAAAATCCATTTTCCTCAAGCTCCATGGCAAGATTCAGCGCCGCCTGCCCGCCCAGGGTCGGAAGAACACTGTCCGGCTTCTCTTTTAAAATCAACTGCTCTACTACTTCTACGGTCAGCGGCTCAATGTACACATGGTCTGCAATATCCTTATCCGTCATAATGGTTGCCGGGTTAGAGTTAAGGAGCACTACCTCAAGCCCTTCCTCCTTCAGGGAGCGGCACGCCTGTGTACCGGCATAGTCGAACTCCGCCGCCTGCCCGATGACAATCGGACCGGAACCAATGACCAGAACCTTTTTAATTGCGTTATTCTTTGGCATAATTTACGCTCCTTTCATCATTTCCAGAAACCGGTCGAACAGATAGCCGGTATCCTGAGGGCCCGGGCAGGCCTCCGGATGGAACTGTACGGTGAAAATCTTCTTTCCCTCATAGGCAAGCCCTTCATTCGTCCCGTCGTTGACGTTGACAAATGCCTCTCTTGCAACCGACGGATCCATGCTGGCAGCATCCACGGCGTAACCGTGATTCTGGGAAGAGATGTAGACACGTCCGGTCTCTAAATCCTTCACCGGATGGTTTCCGCCCCTGTGCCCGTATTTTAACTTATATGTCTTGCCGCCCTTGGCAAGCGCCATGAGCTGATGTCCAAGGCAGATGGCAAAAATCGGGATATCCGTGTCATATAGTTTCCGGATTTCTTCTATAATAGATACATTGGTCTCCGGATTCCCCGGTCCATTGGACAGCATGATTCCATCCGGATTTGACGCTATGATTTCCTCTGCGGGCGTATGGGCGGGATAGACCCTTACTTCACAGCCGCGATGATTCAAGGAGCGGGCGATATTCTTTTTCGCGCCAAAATCCAGCAGGGCAACCTTAGGCCCATCCACCGGCAGTACATATTGCTCCTTGCAGGTCGCCTCGGATACTACGTCTCCAATCTGGTATCTTTTTAATTCCGGCAAAATCTCGTGTAAGTCGTAGTTCTCATTGGTAGTAATCATGCCGTTCATCGTGCCCTTTTCGCGCAGACGTTTGGTCAAGGTGCGGGTATCGATTCCGGCGAGTCCCGGGATATCCTGCCTGCAGAGGAAATCCGGAAGGCTTCCCTGACAGCGGAAGTTGCTGGGCATCCTTGAGATTTCCCGCACAAGATAGCCGTCCGGCCATGCACGATCAGACTCCATATCCGGCGTAATACCATAATTCCCAATCAGAGGGTACGTCATCACCACGGCCTGTCCTGCATAGGAGGGGTCTGTCAATACTTCCAGATAACCTGTCATCGATGTGTTAAACACAATCTCGCTGACCATATCCCTCGGGGAACCGATGCTTGTCCCCGTAAAGACTGTTCCGTCTTCCAATATCAGAAATGCTTTCATATGTGTACCTGTTCCTTTCTCAAATAGTATATTTCTTGCCCTGAGCCAAGCAGAAATAGCCGTCAATTACTCCAGCGTCTCCGCAAAAAAGGCAGTATGTGCATGCACAACTGCCTTATTATACATACCATCCTCTCCGAAATGACTCTTATGACAGGTTCCGGATAGATTCTTGGACTCCTTTGTCCGCTCAAAATAATTGCCTGTTACCTACAAGTCACTGACCTGCACACGCCTTTTGCGTATTGACTTAATTATACCAGTAACGGCTTGGCGTGTAAAGAGTATATAGGCTGATTTATTTTTGCACTGATTTGTTGTTTGAAGAAAAAGCATCACTGTACGAGCTCAGGTCAATTCCGCAATCCTTGATACGCCCACGTAGATTTCAGAAATCTTATACCAGGTCTTATAATCCGTGATTCCGGTAGCAGGCAGACCAAATACGGACTGGAATTTACTGACCGCAGCCGCTGTGGCAGGACCATAGATTCCGTCAACATTCAACTTGGGGATTGCCGGATAGGCGCCAGCGATTACATTGATCTGTTCCTGAAGCTGGCGAACCTTGCTTCCGCTGGATCCGTTTTCCAGGTTATACCCCGGCCAGGAAGACGGAATACCTGAAATCGCCTCGGCAGTGTTGATGTACATGTTGTCGCCGTAGAAGTAGCGCAGGATTTCTATGGGAGAATAGCCCTGGTCGCCGAGAGATTTACTCCCCCACTGAGTCATCCAGTTCGGGCACTGTACCTGTCTCCCGTCGCAGTACTGTGTCAATATCGGCTGCTTCACATTTGGCCGCGACAGATAATCTGCGAACAGTTCATCCACAATCACCGATATGGTATCAAAAATATTCCGCTCCGGAATCCACTTATGGTCGAAAGCGGTAGAGGATGTAATCGTAAATTCATACCCTTGATTTCGATACCATTCCGTAAACACCCGATTCAAAGTAAACGACATAATTGCCAGCACATTCGCCCTTATCGTATCCGCCGGCCAAGTCGCATAAATCTCACTGGACGCCACATTCTTAATATAATCCTTATACTTCACATAATAATTCCGTGCCGTAGTATCCCTTGGACTTCCGTCATGCACCACAACATACTCCGGCACTACCACCCTGCTCAAGACAATCTCTCCCGTCTCATTCATAGGCTTAATCTCATCCTCCGGAATCTTTGCCGGATAAGAGCCATAGAGCGTATGTGCAGGAATCACAAAAATCTCCTCCGAAGGGTCTGTCGTCTCCAACGGGCTTAAAGATATGTTCTGAATCGCCGTAACAGAAGACAAAATCTCTGCTCCGGCAATACTGACCGGTTCATACCCAGGCGCTTCCACCTGAAGGGTATACTCCGAATAAGGCTGAATCTCATTGTTCACATCCAGACTGTACTCCAAAGGCGGCGCATCCAGTTCAATGGTCTCCGTCTGCCCGGAAGAATCCGTAGTCAGCTTCTCCAACTGGCTGTCGGGCACTCCTGTGTAAGAAATAGATATCGTAGCATCAGCCACCGGATATGCTGTGATTTCCGACGTAAGATTAATTCTAAGTTTTCCTTTATCAGGGGTATCCTGCTGGGTCGCTTGCATTACATTCATAGAAATACCTCACAAAAGACTTTCTTGCGATTAGAATATGAGTACAGGAAGAAATCGTTACCGATATTGTATATTTTGAGAAAATTGAATATAATATAGAGTATCGACGGTTGAATAAAACTGTTTAGAATAGATACGGCAAGGAGCAGATATGAAAAAAAGACGACGTAGAAAAAAGGGATGCCTACATACGATTGCGGTGACAAGCGGGCTGCTCTGTCTGGCAGTCGCATCGTTTTGTATTGCCTACGGCATCGGATTCAAACCCAATGTGGTGAAAGAAATCGAACGGGAACTGACAAGCCCCAAGGAAATTCCCTTTCAGGAGGTGGTGATTAAAGAGGATGAAATCAGCCAAAAATACTACTACCAGCATCTGAATGAGGCAGAGCAGCTTACCTACCGCGAAATCATGGAAGGACTTCAAGAAAACACAGAAGAAATCTACATCCATGCCGCCGATGCGGAGCGCGCAAATGAAATCTTCCAGTATATCTTAAAAGACTGTCCCGATATTTTCTGGTGCGACGGAACAATCTCTGCCACCAGCTATGTGGGGGATGAGCCCTACACCGTATTAAAACCGACCTATGTTTATGATGAAACAGAAAAAGAGCAGATGAAGTCACAGATTGAGGCACAGGCATTCCAATGCCTGTCAGGAATCTCGACGGAGGAGTCTGATTACAATAAAATTCTGTATGTCTACGAATATATTGTGAATACGGTCGACTATGATCTGGAGGCTCCTGATAACCAAAATATTTACAGCGTATTCGTCCATCAGCGTTCCGTCTGTGCCGGGTACTCGAAAGCTGCGCAGTACCTTTTAGAACAACTTGGCGTATTCTGCACCTATGTTACAGGGACAACCAGCGGCGGACAAAACCACGCATGGAATCTGGTGAAATGTGAGGGAGACTACTACTATATGGATGTAACCTGGGGCGACCCGGTTTTTCAGGCATCTGAGGGAGAGGATGTCAAACAGTTCCAGCTAATCAGCTATGACTACATGCTCTGTGATGATACGGAGCTTCTTAAGAACCACACGCCTGACCGGGATGTTGCTCTTCCTGCATGTACCGTCATGAATCGGAACTACTACATGATGAATAATATGTATTATACCTCCTACGACCCGGAACTTATACTGATGCGAATGAACAATGTCATCTCAGACGGCGAGAATCCTGTGGTGCTTAAGTTCGCCAGTGACGCACTCTACGAAGAAGCCCATGATGATATCTTCCAGAATGTTATAAAATCCGCCGCGCAGAACCTGGCAGACTGGTACGGGCTTACGGAAGTACGGTATCAGTATATGGATGAACCTGAGTTGAATAAAATTACGGTGTATTGGCAGTATGATTAAAAAGAAGCGCATAGAAGGGGCTGTCGTGACAGCCCCTTCTTCCTGTTATTCCTGCTTCAACATCCCTGCGAAATCCGCCAGCGTCTCAGAAATCTTTATCTGTTGCGGACAGACAGCTTCACAACTTCTGCATCCAACGCATGCAGAAGGAAGCTTATCTTCCGGAACGGCCATCAACGCCATGGGCGCAATAAACCCGCCTCCGGTAAATTTATGCTCGTTATACAGCTTCAGCATAGAAGGAATGTCAATCCCCTGCGGGCAGTGGGTCGTACAATAACGGCATGCCGTACAAGGCACGCCATTCACCATGCTGTCCGCTATGCCAAGCAGCGTCTCCATCTCTTCCTTATTCAACGGCTTCTCAGTCTCAAATGTATGTATATTCTTCTCAAGCTGTTCAAAATTGGACATTCCGGATAAAGTCACCACCACATTGGGGATAGACTGAAGGAAACGAAACGCCCACGCCGGAACCTCTTCCTCAGGACGAAGCACAGCCAACTTTTGTGTATTCTCCTCAGAAAGTGAGGCCAGCATACCGCCCCGCAGAGGCTCCATCACCCAAATCGGAATCTTATATTCATTCAGCAGGTCCACCTTTGCCTTTGCCTCCTGGAAATCCCAGTCCACATAGTTAAGCTGAATCTGACAGAACTCCATATCCTTCCCATAAGCTTCTAAGAAACGCTTCATAACGTCGTAATTCCCATGAGCCGAAAATCCCAGATGACGGATCCTTCCGTTCTCCTTCTGCTTCATCAGATACTCATAGATTCCATACTGCTCATCCAGATATTCATTGATATTCATCTCACAGACATTATGGAACAGATAGAAATCAAAATATGAAACCTGACATTTCTCAAGCTGCTTTTCAAAGATTTCCTCCACCTTCGGCATATTTGCAAGGTCGTACCCGGGAAACTTGGTAGCCAGATAAAACTTCTCCCGGGGGTACTTACTCAATACTCTTCCCATCACAAGCTCAGAATTTCCGGCATGATACCCCCATGCCGTATCAAAATAGTTAATCCCCTGCTCAAACGCATACTCCACCATCTTCGCTGTTGCCGCCTCGTCGATATTCTCGTCCTTGCCGTCAATAACCGGAAGGCGCATTGCGCCCATACCAAGAGCAGATAATTTCAAATCTTGAAACTCTTTATAAACCATAGCCTTCATCCTCCTTTAATCCCAGACCAGTCTGCCTGTTTCCATTGCTTTGTCATAGCAGGCAATCTTATACTCCAGCCGCTCCATCGTATTCTGGATTGTCTTAAGCTGAACGATAAGCTGCTCCTTCTGCTTCATGAGAAGCTCCCGTCTTTCAGGAATGGTTCCGTCCCCCTGTTGGCTCAAACGAACATACTCCGCCAAAGCCGGAAGGGGAAGTCCCGCACCCCGCATACAGCCAGCAAGCTCCACCCAGCCGCAGTCCTCCTCCGTATAATCCCTAAGCCCGCTCTCGGTTCGGTGTACCGGAGGAATCACTCCGATTCTTTCGTAGTATCTTAAGGTATCCTGTGAAATTCCATATCGCTTACTTACTTCTGAGATGGTCATACCCTCACCTCTTCTTTTCAGAGTATTTCTTTTCAGATATCTGGTCCGCTATCCAAAGCAATTCGATATAACCACTATATCACTTGGAGTTTACTCTAAGTCAATATATAATTTGAAAATATATTATTTAAAAGAACACCCGCCGAATATCATTGAACATCACAAACACCATCAACGCCATTAAGAGCACAATTCCTATCATATGCACATATCCTTCCTTCTCCGGCGGCACCCTCTTCCTGCGAACTGCCTCCAAAAACAGGAATACAAGCCTTCCTCCATCCAAGGCAGGAAGCGGCAGCAGGTTCATGACGCCTAAGTTGGCCGACAGCATGATGGCAATATTCAAAAGCTCTACTATTACCACAAAATTACCGTAAGATTTGCTCTCCTGGTAGGTATCCTCCACCACATCCACGATTCCTACAGGCCCCGTAAGGTTATTAATGCTGACCTTTCCCGTAACCAGCATTTTCAGACTCTCAAGGGTCGTACTAATCCAGTAATTTACAGAATAGGCGCCATATCGAACCGCATCCAGGGCATTTGCCTTCCGATACCCCTCAGAGGTAATTCCAAGCCGGCTGTATCCCAGTTCTTCATCCGTCTTCGGAGTCAATATCACCTTATGCTCTTCCCCGTTACGGCTGTATACAATCTCCACATCTTCCCCTTGATGAAACTGGTTGTATATGGTAATCTCCCGGAAGATACGAATCTTCTTTCCCCCCATCTTCTCAATCCTGTCGCCTTCCCTAAGACCTGCTTCCTCCGCCGGAAACCCTTTTTCCACGCTGCTTATCACAGGGCGGTCATAGCCAACCATGGCAGTCAGAATGCATGCAAATATAAGAGCCAGAATGAAGTTAAAGACAGGTCCCGCCAGAATCACGGAAATCCTCGCCCACACAGACTTGTTATTGAAATTATTGGGCGAATCCGTCGCCTCCTCATCCTCTCCCATGGCGCAAAAGCCGCCGATTGGAAAAAGCCTTATTGCGTATTTGGTTCCCTTATACTCCCTGGAATAAAGGGTTGGACCCATACCGATGGCAAATTCATCCACATCAATACCATTTTTCTTCGCCAGCAAAAAATGCCCCAGTTCATGAAAGAACACGATAAAACTAAAGATAATGATTGCTAATATAATACCCAAATTACGAGTTACCTCCTACTGTTAATCCTTTCATAAGTTGCCGCTTCCGTATCCAGTATCTCCTTGAAGGAAGGGTTCTCAATATTCCTGTGCGCTCTCATACAGTCTTCAATAATCTCAACAATCTCAAGATACTTAATCTCCCGGTCAAGGAACTGCCGCACTGCCAGCTCATTTGCCGCATTAAAGACTGTCGGAAGAGTCCCGCCCTTCCGCCCCGCTTCGTAGGCCAGCTTCAGGCCGTAAAACGTATCCATGTCAGGTTTTTCAAATTCCAGCTTTCCAAGATTCCAGAAATCAATCCGCTCTCCCGGCAGATACCTTCTTTCAGGATAATAAAGTGCATATTGAATCGGCAGCTTCATATCCGGCGTTCCAAGCTGCGCCATAATTGCGCCGTCCACGTATTCCACCATAGAATGAATGATGCTTTGGGGCTGCACCACCACCTGTACCTGGTCTACCGTAACCCCGAACAGCCACTTTGCCTCAATAACCTCCAGCCCCTTGTTAACCATGGTGGAGGAATCAATGGTAATCTTCTGCCCCATAGCCCAATTCGGATGTTTTAAGGCATCCTCCACCTGGATTTCCAGGAGTTCTTCCTCCTTCTTTCCGCGAAACGGGCCGCCGGACGCTGTCAGCAGAATCTTGTGAAGCGCCCTGCTATCATTTCCCTGAAGAGACTGGAAGATAGCGCTGTGCTCACTGTCCACAGGAAGGATAGACACATGGTTCTCCTTAGCCAGCGGCATAATGATATGCCCTGCTGTCACTAACGTCTCCTTGTTGGCAAGGGCAATATCCTTCCCCGCCTTGATTGCCTCAATTGTAGGACGAATCCCAATCATTCCCACAATCGCTGTAACCAGTATCTCCGTATCCCCAAGAGTTGATACCTCAAGAAGTCCATCCATCCCGGATACCACCCTCGTATCCGTATCTGAAATACGTGTTCTCAACTCACCGGCTTTCTTTTCAGACCAGACAGCCGCAAGCCGCGGATGAAACTGTCGAACCTGCTCCTCTAAAAGCTCTATATTACTGCCCGCCGCAATTCCAAGCACCTCAATATCGCCATTTTCTCTGACTACCTCAAGGGTCTGGGTTCCAATAGAGCCTGTGGAGCCTAATATGGCTATTTTCTTCATCGCTTACCTCTCTCATTATAAAATACAATCATCTTGTGAATCAAATATTAAAGAATCTCCAATCGTACTATATATATGCAAAAATCCTAAAAACATTCAAAATCCGCCCTGTCAGGCTGCTTTTTCATGTTTTGCAGGTCATATAATAAACCTTTTGTGAATCATAGATTACCGGCAAGCAGCACGGACAAATAAAAGATTATCGGCGCAGTAAAAATCACGCTGTCAAACCGGTCTAAAATTCCGCCATGGCCGGGAATCAGTTTTCCGTAATCCTTAATCTCATGATTACGTTTAATGGCAGAAGCAGCCAAATCTCCCACTTGGGAAATGGCTCCGCCTGCCGCGCAAATCACAGCATAATAGAACGGAGAAGCCGACGCGCCGCCCCAGCGGTTCATGGCAAGCGCAAACAATGCTCCAAGCAGACCCGCCCCTGCAATTCCGCCGATTCCGCCTTCCACAGACTTCTTCGGACTTAACTTGGGGGCCATCTTATGTTTCCCAATCAACACACCCACACAGTAAGCACAGGTGTCGCATCCCCATGAGCTTAAGAAAATCAGCCACACCACCACGCCGCCATCCGGCAGCATACGGGTCTGGTACACATAGGAAAGCATAACCGCCACATAAAAAAAGCCGAAAAAAACGATCATAACCTGCTCCGCACGAAACGCCGGAAATGAAAATACATACACAGCCATCAATAGAACCAGAAAGAAAATGGAAATCATGGTCATATATTCCGCGGATTCTCCCCACAACAGTCCATAATAAACCAGCGCGGCCAGATATCCTACGACTCCCAACGCCTTATTCTGTACTCCGGCTATCTTATATAATTCTTTCATACCCTCCAGGCTGATGGCGCCGAGAAACGCCAGTAAAAGCTCTCCTCCTATTCCTACCGTCGCCACCAGCACAATCACCAGCACGATTCCGCTCAACAGTCTCGTCTTAAACATCCTCTCCCTTTTCCTCCTTCTTTACACCGCCAAAACGTCTGTCCCTGGCATTATACTGTTCAATCGCCTTCTGAAGCTCTTCTTTTGTAAAGTCCGGCCAATGAATATCCGTAAAATAAAATTCTGTGTAGGCAAGCTGCCACATCAGAAAATTAGACAGCCGAAGCTCGCCGCTGGTTCGAATCAACAGGTCCGGATCCGGAATATCATGGGTATCCAGATAACCCTCAAACAGCCTTTCATCAATCTGCTCCGGCCGAACCTTCCCGTCCGCACAATCCTTTGCAAGACGTCTTATTCCCCGGATAATCTCGTCCCGGCTGCCATAATTGATGGCAATCTGAAAATTCAGCCCTCCATTGTTCTTCGTAGCTTCCTCAAGCTCTCCGATTCTTGTTCGGATATCATCATCTAACCCAGACACATCACCGATTACACGAATCTTCATATCATTCTTGGCCGCCGTCTTAAGACAGGTCTTCATATAATTGCGCAAAAGCTTCATCAATGCAGCCACCTCATCCCCCGGCCTGTTCCAGTTCTCCGTAGAAAATGCATACACGGTCAGATATTTGACTCCCATTCGATATGCATCCTCGCAGATACGCTCCACATTCTTGCTTCCCTGAGCATGGCCGTAATTACGAGGCATTCCCTTAGACTTTGCCCACCGGCCGTTTCCGTCTAAAATAATCGCAACATGCTGAGGTATCACCATATATTTCGCTCCTTTCATGCATGAACGTGGGGACAGACCCACACTTTAGGCTTCTGGTCTGTCCCCTCTCTCATTAAACCGTCATAACTTCCTTCGACTTACTGTCTACTGCCTTATCTACTTCCTTCACAAACTTATCTGTCAGTTTCTGAAGCTCTGTCTCCATATCCTTAATCTCATCCTCCGAAACCTCTGAGCCTTTAAGCTTCTTCAATGCATCATTCCCGTCCCGGCGGATATTACGAATTGCGACCTTTGCCGCCTCTCCTTTTTTCTTGACATCCTTCACCAGCTCTTTTCTGCGCTCCTCTGTAAGCTCCGGAAATACCAGACGAATCATGGAGCCGTCGTTGGTCGGATTAATCCCCAGGTCAGATACCTGAATCGCCTTCTCAATCACCTTCAGCATAGTCTTCTCCCATGGCTGAATCTGAATCATACGGGGCTCCGGCACAGACACATTGGCTACCTGCTGAATGGGAGACGGCGTTCCATAGTAATCAACCTTAATTCTGTTCAGCACATTGGGGTTCGCACGCCCTGCACGTATTGTACCCAGTTCTCCGTCAAGATTCGCCATAGTCTTATTCATCTTGTCCTCGTACACCTGTAATCTTTCATTCATAATTGCTTCCTCCTTTATTCTGCCCGTACAAATCTATTCTCACACATATTTTTTATCTGTTACACCTCTATACAGTCACTTTAGTTCCTGTAAAGGTACCTGTCATAGTCTCCACGATACTGTTCTCTTCATTCAATCCGAATACCAGCATAGGCATCTTATTCTCCAGACACATAATTGAAGCGGTCAAATCTACGGCCATTAGCTTCCGGTCAATAACCTCCTGGATTGATATCTCATCATACTTCTTTGCATCCGGGTTCACCTTGGGGTCACTGTCATAGATACCGTCAATGGCCTTCGCTAACAGCATTGCGTCCGCCTCAATCTCAATCGCCCGCAGCACCGCTCCGGTATCCGTCGAAAAGTAAGGGTGCCCTGTTCCTCCGGCAAAAAAGATAACCTTCCCTTCCTCAAGGGCTTCCACTGCCCTGTCCTTAGAAAATAATGTGGTGAAAGCGCCGCACACAAAGGGGGTAAATACTTCCGTTCTCATCCCCACATAACGGAAGATATCCGATACATAGATACAATTCATCACAGTGGCAAGCATCCCTATCTGGTCTGCCTTCACCCGGTCAATGGTCTCACTGGTCCGGCCGCGCCAGAAATTACCGCCTCCGGTCACAATGGCTGCCTGAATCCCGTCGTCCACTAACTTCTTCACCTGTCTGGCAACCCCCACACAGGTCGCCTCGTCAAAACCGGTCTTCTTATCACCTGCGAGAGCTTCCCCACTAAGTTTCAACAATACTCTCTTC
>CATLIP010000012.1 GCA_949957035.1 uncultured Lachnospiraceae bacterium | reverse complement strand
GTATTAGCATATTCCGGCGGACTTGACACTACGGCAATCATCCCTTGGCTTAAGGAGAATTTTGACTACGAAGTTATCTGCTGCTGCGTTGACTGCGGCCAAGGGGAAGAGTTAGACGGACTGAACGAGCGGGCGAAGCTCTCCGGAGCGTCAAAACTTTATATTGAAGATATCGTGGATGATTTCTGCGACAACTACATTGTTCCTTGTGTGCAGGCCCATGTTGTCTACGAAAACAAATACCTGCTGGGGACCTCTATGGCACGTCCCGCCATTGCAAAGAAGCTGGTTGAAATCGCAAGGAAGGAAGGCGCTTCTGCAATCTGTCATGGCGCTACCGGCAAGGGTAACGACCAGATTCGTTTTGAACTTGGCATCAAGGCTTTAGCGCCTGACCTTAAGATTATCGCACCATGGCGGATGACGGATGTATGGACCATGAACTCCCGTGAAGAGGAAATCGAATACTGTAAACAGCATGGAATCAACCTTCCCTTTGACGCAAGCCACAGCTACAGCCGCGACCGCAACCGGTGGCATATCAGCCATGAAGGGCTGGAGCTTGAGGACCCTTCCTTAGAACCAAACTATGACAATCTGCTGGTTCTTGGGGTAACGCCGGAGAAAGCGCCGGATGAAGGCGAGTATGTTACCATGACTTTTCAGAAGGGCGTCCCAAAGAGTATTAACGGCGAAGACATGAAGGTGTCAGACATTATCCGTAAATTAAATGAACTGGGGGGAAAACATGGAATCGGTATCTGTGATATCGTAGAGAACCGTGTGGTAGGAATGAAATCCCGCGGTGTATACGAGACTCCCGGCGGAACCATTCTTTATGAGGCGCATCAGCAGTTGGAAGAACTGGTACTGGACCGCGCTACTTATGAGATGAAGGAAGAGATGGGCAATAAGCTGTCTCAGATTGTATATGAAGGGAAATGGTTCACTCCGCTTCGCGAAGCTGTGCAGGCATTCGTTGAGTCTACTCAGGAGTATGTGACCGGAGAGGTGAAGTTCAAGCTGTATAAAGGGAATATTATCAAGGCCGGAACGACTTCCCCCTATTCTCTGTACAGTGAGTCCCTTGCAAGCTTTACCACCGGTGATTTGTACGATCATCATGACGCGGATGGATTCATCAATCTGTTCGGACTGCCGCTCAAGGTTCGTGCCATGAAGATGCAGGAAGTGGAAAAAAACCAGAAATAATGGTTACAGACAGAAAACAGAATTGCCGGGAAATGTTGTGTATACAGCTCATTTCCCGGCAATTCTGTTACCCTCTTATATCTTATGATGTTGGAGTCAAAAGGTATTTCCCCCGGATGCTGTCACAAAATTTCCCGCATCACCCGCTCTGCATTTTGTCCCCAAATTCCATCCAGCTGTCTCTCTGACACCCCGGCTTTTTTCAGTGAATCCCATAACCGCTCCATCCGAGAAACATCCGGAATCTCCATGATTCCATCTGCATCAAACCCGTCAAAATCCGTCCCGATTGCCGGGAAGCCGCTTCCGCCGACCCGTATCATATGCAAAATATGCGCCGTCATTGCCTCAATCTTGGAATCCTCCTGCGCCGCGTCCGTTTCCTCTGCCTTCCCCGTACCAAGGAATGCACCGTAGAAATTCAGCCCCGCGACACCTCCGGTTTTTGCAAGGCTTCTTATCATCTCGTCCGTCAGATTCCTTGGATGGCTGCAAAGTGTACGGCAGTTGGAATGGGATGCAACCACCGGCTTTTCGGAATATTGAAGGACATCCCAGAATGTCCCGTCCGAAGCGTGGGAAACATCCACAATCATCCCCAGTTCTTCCATTTTCCTCACCACCTGTATTCCGAAAGGCTTTAATCCCTTGCCCATCAAAACGCCGTCCCTGCTGTTAGGATGCCCGATGCAGTTCTCATAATTCCACATCAGCGTCATAAGACGTATTCCCTGGCCATACAGCCGATCAAGCCTCCCGATTTCTCCGTTCAGGACTCCGCCCTCCTCCACGGTAAGGAATGCCGACACCTTCCCTTCTCTCTCATTTTCCTGCATATCCGAATAAGATTTGGCTAACTTGATTTGTTCCGGATAACGTTTCGCCTGTTCCGTCAGGTATGCAGCCATCTCCTGCACACGTCCGTAACATCCCTCATAGCCTCCCGCGTCTTCAAAATCTCTCAGGCAGGTAAAACAGGCAAAAAACTGTGCCTTCGTTCCCGCTTCTTCCATATACGGGATGCTGACGCTGCAATGGTTCTCCATCAGATTCCCCTTCTTATCCATATCCATCAACTTCCACAACGTATCGCAATGCATATCAATCAAGTTCATAACTTCCGCCTCCGTTTCATAACCTCTACAGTAAGTATATATTTTTTCAAGGAAAATGTACACCTTTTTTAGAGGAGGCTTTTCATGAAACCAGTCATCGGAATCGTATCCTGCGGATACATGAATCAACGTCAGTTTGTACCGCAGACCTATCTGCATACGGTGGAACACTTTGGGGGGATGCCCGTCATTCTCCCCTGTACACAGGATGAAGAGGCTTATTTTTGCTATGGGAGACAGTGCGACGGCTTCCTGTTCTGCGGCGGGGACGATGTTACGCCCCTTCTGTTCGGGGAAGAATTAATGACGGAACGCGGGGCAACCGATTTTCAGACAGACCAGTTCCATATTGCCCTGATGAAATATTTGTTATCCCTGAAGCTTCCAATCCTCGCCATCTGCCGCGGCATGCAGATTCTCAATATCGCCCTTGGCGGAACCATTTATCAGGATATCTCTCTGCGCTGGCCCGTCTCCCTGAACCATATGCAGTTATCCTCTGACCGTTCCGACCCTTGCCACAAAATTTCTGTCTTAAAAAATAGCATACTATCTAATATTTTCAATGAAAATGAGGTTGTAAATAGTTTTCATCATCAGTGCATTCGTATATTGGGAGCAGAACTGAATATCGCTGCCGTGGCATCCGACGGCATCATAGAAGCTATCGAATCCGACAGTCTTCCTTTTGTGGTCGGCGTCCAATGGCATCCGGAATGTATGTGGAAGACATCCATATCTATGGGAGAACTCTTTCATGTTTTTATTGAAAAATCAAAAAACGCTAAAAATTTGCAGTATATTTCACCAAAGCCGCGGACACAATAATCCCGAAGAAACCATGCGGCAGCAGAAAAAAGCCGTTGTAAAAAAGGAGGAAACAGACATGGCGGATTTATCAGTACTCGACTTACAGAACCTGCGTCACCTAATCGGAGGTTACAGCACTTGCCACTGCAAACTGCAAGATTATGCATCTCAGGCACAGGACCCCGAAGTAAAAAAACTTTTTCAGGATGCAGCAAATTCTGCGATGAAGAACAAGCAGGATTTAATGAAATTCTTATAGGAGGACACAAGACATGTTAGATGAGAAGACAATGGTAAGCGACGCACTCACTGGCGTCAATGGCGAACTGACCCGTTTTGGCGAGATGATTCCCCAGACGGAGAACAAAGAGTTGAAGCAGTGCTTAAAGCAAATGCGCAATGAATGTGAGATGTCACAGGAGAAGCTTTATCAGGTTGCGAGGGAGAAGAGCTATTATGTTCCGGCAGCGAAGGCTTCTCAGCAGGAGATTGAGCATGTGAAATCAATTTTAAGCGGCGGTTCTATGAAATAGGCAGACTTTACAGGAATACTCCCGGCGGAAGAGACGTATCAGTTTACGTTCCTTCCGCCATCTTTTATCTTAAGCAGTGTTCCCCTGTACTTCTTATTTTTTCATTGGATTCTGCCGATAGACATATATAAACATACGATTAGTTTTACGCCTTTGAATGTGGAAAACGTCCAGGCTAATGGTACAAGGAGGTGTATATTTTGAATTTTTTGATGATGCAGTCATTAGGCTCATATACCAAGAATATGGCAATGCAGATGAAGTGGCAGCAAAAGAAGGCGAATAATGACTTCACTGCTGACGGAAAGACAAAGCCTACAGATCCAATCGCATGGCAGGCCGAAGAAATCCGCAGGGCTCAGGCAGACGGCTCATCCAAGATTTCTTCAGAGATCAGGGCAAAGCTGGCAACCGGCAAGAAGCTGACGCAAGAGGAGATGCAGTATCTCCAAAAGAATGATCCTCAGACCTATCAGAAAGCGAAAGCGATTGAAGAAGAACAGAAAAGTTATGAGGAAGAACTAAAGAGATGTGAGACAAAGGAAGACGTCCAACGCATTCGGATGAATCGTACAGCGGCTTCCCTAAGCGTAGTGAATAGTGTTAAGAGTAATCCTGCTATCCCTGAGAGTGCGAAGCTTGGCATCATCTGGCAGGAACTCCAGAAAAATATGGCTTTGGAAGAAACCATAAGCGCTTTTATCAAAAGCGGTAAGTATTCCCAACTTCCCACAGAGGCAGAAAAGCTTGAGGCCGAGAAGTCTGTCAAAGAAGCGGAAGATACCGAAGCTAAAATTGAAGTTTCCACAGAATACACTTCCGAAACGGAGAAAAACGAAGAGGTTTCAGATGTTGAAGCCAAAGATGTTACATTTGATGAATCTGCGCAAAGCAGCCGTTTTGCATTGCAAGAGCGCAGGATGACTCTTGCGGAGGCTGAAACAACGCCGGAAGCTCTAAAAGTAAAACGGGCAAAAGCTCATACGGCGTACAAAGCGAATCAACTTGAACCGATTGAGCAAATTATGGATTTAAAAATTGAATAAAATGCCGAAAGCCGTCCCCATGCCAAGCGTGTTCTACACTTTTGGCATGGAGGCGGTTCTCCTTGTCTGCACTAAATGTCCGACCTTCATCATATCCTTTACGGACTATATCCCTTACGCACTCCTCTCAAACTGCGAATTGTAAAGCTCAGCATAGAACCCTCCCTTATTCAGCAGTTCTTCATGGTTCCCCTGCTCGATAATATCCCCGTCCTTCATCACCAGAATCAAGTCCGCATCCCGAATCGTAGACAGCCTGTGGGCGATAATAAAACTGGTCCTCCCCCGCATCAGGTTATCCATCGCCTTCTGTATCCTTACCTCGGTACGGGTATCTACGGAACTGGTGGCCTCATCCAGAATCAAAATCTTCGGGTCTGCAAGAATCGCCCGCGCAATGGTCAACAACTGCTTCTGCCCCTGGGAAACATTGTTCGCCTCCTCATTCAGCTCCATCTCGTAACCGCCTGGAAGTGTCTGCACAAACCGGTCTACATAAGCCGCCTTTGCCGCCTCCACCACTTCTTCGTGGGTTGCGTCAAGCTTCCCATAACGGATATTGTCCTCAATACTCCCCTTAAACAGCCACGTATCCTGTAATACCATCCCGAACATTTCCCTAAGCTCGCTCCGGTTGAAATCCCGGATATCATGCCCGTCAACCTTAATAGAGCCGCTGTTTACGTCATAGAAACGCATGACCAGCTTCACCATGGTCGTCTTTCCCGCCCCGGTAGGCCCGACGATGGCAATCTTCTGCCCTGGCTCCACCTTAGCGCTGAAGTCATGGATAATGGTATGCTCCGGATTGTATCCAAACCGTACATGTTCAAACTCAACGCGGCCTTCCAGTCCCTTGATGGAAACCGCATCCGGCACAGTCTGGTCTTCCTCCTCTTCCTCTAAGAATTCAAACACCCGCTCGGAAGCTGCTGCCGTAGACTGGAGCATGTTCGCCACCTGGGCGACCTGCTGGATTGGCTGGGTGAAATTCCGCACATACTGGATAAAGGACTGGATATCCCCCACCTCAATCACATCCTTTATGGCAAGCCATCCTCCAAGGATTACCACAGCCACATAACCCAGATTTCCTACAAACTGCATAATCGGCATCATCATTCCGGACAAGAACTGCGACTTCCACGCCGACTCATACAGGATATCGTTATCCCTGTCAAACTCCGCAATCACGTCTGTTTCTTTATTAAACGCCTTCACGATGTTGTGTCCGCCGTAGACTTCCTCCACTTGTCCGTTCACATGACCAAGATACTCCTGCTGGTTCTTGAAATATTTCTGGGAACGCTTCACGATTACGGAAATCAACCCCACGGAAACCGGAAGTATCAACAGCGCAATCAGCGTCATAAGCGGGCTGATGCTCAGCATCATCACAAGCACGCCGATAATCGTCGTCACGGAAGTAATGAGCTGCGTCGCACTCTGGTTCAAACTCTGGCTCAGCGTATCCACATCATTGGTATTCCGCGACAGGACCTCCCCATGGGGCTGCCTGTCGAAATAGTTCATAGGAAGACGGTTAATCTTCTCCGAAATCTCCTTGCGCATCCGATAGGTCAATTTCTGGGAAACACCGGTCATAATATAACCTTGGATAAAGGAAAATAACGCGCTGCACACATACAGCCCCATGAGCAGAATCAGGATTCTGCCAATCTTGTCAAAATCAATTCCCGCTCCGCCTGAAATCTTTCCTACTAATCCGTTAAAAATCTCCGTCGTAGCCTTCCCCAAAATCTTCGGTCCCAATATATTAAATATGGTACTTCCTATGGCAAATATGGCTACAAATAAAAATGGAATCTTATACATTCCAAGATACGACATGAGTTTCTTCATCGTACCTTTGAAATCCTTTGCCTTCTCTCCCGGCATACCATGTCCGCCATGTCCCATACCCGGTCCTCTGTGTCCCATACCTCGTCTCGCCATATCAGCCCACCTCCTTCATGTCGTTTTCCAGCTCCTTCTCGGATAGCTGTGACGATGCAATCTGATAATATTCCTCGCAAGTCTTCAAAAGCTCCCTGTGCGTCCCCTTGCCCACAATCTTTCCGTCGTCCAGCACAAGAATCTGCTCCGCATGAAGAATCGTGCTGATTCGCTGTGCGACAATCAGTACCGTACTCTTTGCCGTCTTTTCCTTCAGCGCGTTCCTAAGCTTTACATCCGTCTTATAGTCAAGCGCCGAGAAACTGTCGTCGAAAATATACACATCCGGATGTTTCGCAATGGCTCTCGCAATGGATAACCTCTGCTTCTGCCCGCCTGATACGTTGGAGCCTCCCTGCGCAATAGGGCTTTGGTATTTTTTCTGTTTCTCCTCGATGAACTCTGACGCCTGGGCAATTTCTGCCGCCTTACGCATCTCCTCCTCACTCCCCTCTGGATTCCCGTACAGGATGTTGGATGCGATATCACCGGAGAACAGGACGCCCTTCTGGGGCACATAACCAAGCCTCTCCCTTAGCTCTCTCTGGGAAATATCCCGGATATCCACGCCGTCAATGGTAATCTTCCCTTCTGTGACATCGTAGAAGCGCGGGAGCAGATTGACCAAAGTGGATTTGCCGCTTCCCGTACTTCCAATCAGAGCCGTGGTCATTCCCGGTTCCGCCGTAAATGAGATGTCATGCAGCACATCCTCCTTGGCCCCGGGATAACGGAAGGAAACATGGTCAAACCTTACCTCTCCGTTACCATTTTCCCCAAAATGAACCGGATTATCAGGGTCATGGATCAATGTGCTGCTGGTCAGGATTTCATCCACACGGTCTGCCGAAACAGCCGCCCTTGGCAGCATGACGGATATCATACAAATCATGAGGAAGGACATGATAATCTGCATGGTGTACTGGATAAATGCCATCATATCCCCCACCTGCATGCTTCCGTCGTTGATGCTGTGTCCTCCCACCCATACAATCAGCACGGCAATGCCGTTCATAATCAGCATCATGAATGGCATCATAAAGGTCATGGCGCGGTTCACGAACAGGTTGGTCTTCGTCAGATCCTTATTTGCGCCGTCAAAACGCTTCTCCTCGTACTTTTCCGTACTGAACGCACGGATGACCTGAAGCCCCGTCAGTATCTCGCGGCTGACCAGATTCAGCCGGTCTACCATGCTCTGTACAATCTTGAACTTTGGCATTACCACGGCGAACAGGACGACAACGACCATGACAATCAGCGCGACTGCAAGCGCGATAATCCACGACATATCCACATTGGTACGGAACACTTTGAAGATTCCTCCCGCCGCCATAATCGGCGCATA
The DNA here is from genome assembly GCA_949957035.1 of uncultured Lachnospiraceae bacterium. Next base: position 9,307 of record CATLIP010000012.1, on the reverse strand, counting down.
CAATACCATCCTGAGAATCATCACCGTCAATAACTGAATCTGCTGGATATCGTTGGTGCTTCGGGTAATCAGGGACGCCGTGGAAAATTTATCAAACTCGCCGTTGGAGAATCCCACTACCTTGCGGAATACATCCTTTCTCAGTCCCCGCCCGACCTTTGCGCCTACGCGGGACGCCATCAGGCCTACGATGATACTGGCAATCATTCCCAATGCCGCCAAGGCAAGCATCTTCCCTCCTGTCCGGAGGATATAGCGTGTTTCGATCCGGTCGGTATCAACTCCTATTTTCTCGTAAGCATTTTGAATATAGATTGCGGCGGACTGCTCTACCATGGTTTCCGGCATGGCGGAAAACTGCTCTTCAATCTCTGCAACAAGGGAATCGCGCTGAGAGCCATCCATCTGCTCCTTCATCTGGCGCTCCATCTCCGCCGTGGATTCACTGCCGGAATCAAACCCGGCGCACAGAAGCATAGGCTTGCCAAGAATCTCCGAGAGTTCTTCCATTTTCTCTCCGTCTTCCCTGATATCCTTAGAAAGCTCCAGCACATTTCCCTCTGGACCGCTTTCCCCGGAGATATTCCTATCATAAGCATATAATCCGGAAGAGCCAGAGCCTGGCTCATAAGCCTCCCTCACCGTTTCCTGTCCCTTTGAAGGCACGAACAGCAATAAATGATGAAAATCTTCCTCACTGATTACATAGGGAACCTTTTCGTCAATTCCTTTCTGCTGTATCCCTACATTGACAATATCCGATGTATATGTGGGCAAGGATAAATCGCAGTACGCCTGCACCATCAATACGCAGAAAATCGCTATGACCGAACCGGCAAATGGCCTTAAAAATTTGAATAACTTTCCCATATCTCACCTTTCCTTTCCTAAAAATTGCCAGAATCAGAAATCATGCCGCATAGGCGGCGCTGTCTTCTCAATAATCGCTTTAAAATCCATCCCCTTAAAATCCTTGGAATTCAGCAGATTTTCACGCATCGCAAGAAGCAGCCGCCGAAACAGCAGTTTCTCCTCCACAGAAAACCCCTGATACAGGATTTCTTCCATCTCATCCATGATGGATTTTAATTTCTCAATGCATTCTTCCCCCGTCTCTGACAGGCGGATGCGGATGATTCTCTGGTCTTTCTCATCCGGCTCCTTGTGAATAAACCCAAGCTCCTCTAACTTTCTCAATGTCACGCTCATGGAAGGCGGCGTGATTCCAATCTTCTGTGCAAGCTGCCGCTGGGAAAGCCGCCCGTGGCTGTTAAGAATAAACAGAATCCCTGCCTGGCTCGGGTTCAGCTCCATATCCTCCATCCGCAAGACCGCATGGTATCTGCTCAAATGCATTAACTGATGCATCACGATAAATGCGGACGCATCCTCTGTATTCTTCATGTTCACCCTCCTTTTACTCTGCAAGCAAATGCAATATCATTAGTTTTCTAACATTTAGATTAGTCATTTTTGCCAGATATGTCAACATATTTATGCTTTTTTAACATTTATTATGGGAAATTTTAGAAAAAAATAATTAGATTGATGAATAAAATTATTTATAAAACCGCCGTACCGGGAATCACCCATACGGCGGCATAGAAAGAGCATTTTCCAAATAGATCGCTATGTGTCCCGCACGGTTCACCGATTACAACGTTTCGGAATCAAGAACAATCGTAAAAGGCCCGTCGTTAATCAGGCTGACCTTCATATCCGCGCCAAACCGCCCCCGCTCTACCACGGAAACCTGTTCTTTGCACTTTGCAATGATATACTCATACATCTCTTCCGCCATATCCGGCGCACCCGCCTCTATGAAGCTGGGGCGGTTCCCTTTCTTACAGTTCGCATACAGTGTAAACTGTGAAACCAGCAATAACTCGCCTTCTACCGAATCCAGGGACAGGTTCGTCTTCCCCTGCTCATCCTCAAAGATACGAAGTCCCAGCATCTTCTTCACCATCTTATCGGCAATCTCCTTCGTATCTGAACCACAGACGCCAATCAGAACCATAAAGCCCTTTCCAATCTTGCCAAGAACCTCTCCATCTGACTTTACTTCGCTTTCTAACACTCTCTGAATTACGAATCTCATCTTTTATAACCTCCTGCTAATCATCATCTTGCCTCTTTCCCCGGCAGCTGCGCCAAAATAATGGCCGTAAACATTAACACACATCCTATAGATTCCCGCACTGAAAGCCGTTCTCCTAATACAACCCATCCTGCCAGTACAGAAAAACAAGACTCTAAGCTCAGAATCAAAGACGCAATGGCCGGATTTACATTCTTCTGTCCAATAATCTGCAGAGTATAAGCTACGCCGCAGGACAACACGCCTGCATACAGAAGGGGCATCCACCCATCCAGCATTGCCTCCACTCTTGGCGTTTCCAGCAGAAACATAAAGGGCAGCGACGCAAACCCGCACACAAAGAACTGAATACAAGACATCTTCACTCCATCCACCTTGGGAGAGAAATAATCAATCACAAGAATATGTAGGGAAAATACTAGAGCACAGACAAAAATCAGTATATCCCCTTTTCCAACCGTAAATTTCTCTGTCATACAGAGAAAATATAAGCCTGCAAGTGCGATGACAACCGCCGCCCATACCTTTAATCCCGTCTTTTTCTTGAGAAATATTCCCAGCACAGGAACAATTACAATGTAACATGCGGTAATAAATCCTGCTTTCCCCGCTGTTGTATACTGGATTCCAATCTGCTGCAGACTGCTGGCAGCAAATAGCAACAGCCCGCAGGCTATTCCCCCCAATACAAGGTCCTTTCTCGTTCCCTGATTTTCACTACTCTTTCCATTGAACATCTGAAGAAGCACAATGCAGGGGAGCAATGCCACTCCTCCGATAATGCTTCGAACCCCATTAAATGTAAATGGACCCAGATAATCCATCCCTACACTCTGCGCGACAAATGCAGTTCCCCAGATAAATGCAGTCAATACCAATATCAATGCATTTTTTGTCTTCATACTCTCACACCACCTCACAAAAATACAGGACCTGGCATGGATGACCTTGACAGCCCCTTAACACATACTTTACCATTATAGCATACCTTATTGGACAAAGTCCACCCCGCCCGTCATGGGCATATATGACGAATATATGGAATGGTATAGGAGATTCCCATGAAAAAACATAGCATAGAATATAAAAAAGTCTTATTTTACTGCGGTATACTGATGTTTGTAAGCGAGCTTTGGAAACAATACTGCCTTACTTATATCGTAAACCACGGAGCATATAACTGGTGGTACTTCCCTTTCCAGTTGTGCAGTATTCCGATGTACCTCTGCCTTTCCTTTCCCTTTATATCATCGGAACAGGCGAAAAGTCTGATGCTGACATTTCTTATGGATTTCGGACTACTTGGAGGCGTCTTTACATTTTTTGATACCACAGGCATGTACTATAGCTACTTTCCCCTTACCATCCATTCATTTGCATGGCATATCCTGCTGATTATTATAGGCATTTACGCAGGATGTACAAGAAGAGCCGATTATTCCCAAAAAGGATTTGTCAAGAGTGCAAGCATCTTTTTGGCCTGCTGCCTTTTTGCAACATTATTCAACCTCATATTCCATCCATACGGAAGAATTAATATGTTCTATATCAGCCCCTACTACCGAATGGGGCAGATTGTATTCCGGGATATTGCAAGGATTCTGGGAAATTCGGCAGGTATTGCCTCCTACCTTATTTCGATTCTAACAGGAGCAGGGCTGATACATTTTGCATGGAGCCTGGTGAATCCTTCCGTAAAAGAATAGAGAATGTTTTGGAGCACAAAGCTTGATTCTACCTCAAAAGGTTTGTATAATGAAATGAATGAGAAATAAAATGGAGGTGCTCATATGATAACTGAACAATTATTAAAATCCCCAGGCTTCTTATACCAGCTTGGAACCGCCTATTACTATCTTGGCAAATGGATTTGCCGGGAATGTACAGAATTAGATGCGGCCGACTGCGTCACCATGTATAATATGTGCCGCAGCGGACACGAAGAACCAGATACCGCCGTCTATTTCAATAAACTTCGCGCATACAGTGACTTTGCTTTGGAAGTCCCCTGTAATCCTGCAAAGACGAAGGCAGATATGAGCGCTCTGATTGACAGTCTCTCAGACTCAACCCTCGCTTCACTTAAAACACAATTCCAACATTTTGAAGAGGACTATCCAAAATATTGCTAATCTCAGAACATACGGGATGCTCTTTAGCTGCTATGCCGCAGAACATCCCTTCTCTTACCCTACAGTCTCTTTTCAAAATTCCCGACTACCGCAGAGCCTTCCGTTAATATCATAAATGCATTAGGGTCAATGCTGTGTACAATATGTTTAATCTGATTCACTTCATATTTTGACACCATGACAAACAGAATGTATGATCGCATCTGCGTATAGGCTCCCTCTCCATCCCAGGTGGTCACTCCCCGGCCTGTCTGTTCCATGATTGCCTTGGATATTCCCAGCTTCTTGGTAAATATCATCACACTGGTATTGATATTCTGGATATGTACCTTATCAACCGTCAGCGCAAATACCGTCGCGTAAATCAGGGAATACACTACAATCTCAATATCGAACATAAAGAGGCAGATTCCATACACCACCAGATTCAGCAGAATATTAACCTGCCCTACGCTGATATTCCGATATTTCTTCGCGCAGCATACGCCGATAATATCGGGGCCGCCTGCAGTCCCCCGCCCCCGAAGAATCATGCCGCTTCCGGCTCCGGCAATAATCCCGCCAATAATACAGGCTGTCAAATAGTCCTCGATAATCGGCTCAACCGGCACAGGAACCAGCACCAAAAAAATACTGATAACCGTAGTACCAAACAGGGACTTCATCAAAAATCCTTTCCCCATCACCCGATATCCCATAATAAACAGGGGCACATTCAAAATGTAGTAAATCGCGCCTGCAATGTCCATCCCCGGCGGCATCTGAAAATGAAGCACGCTGACAAGAAATGTACGAATCAACTGTGCGATACCCATAAAACCTCCGTTGTACAGGTCAAGGGGCGTAATCAGCATATTAAGGCCCACCGCATAGGTCAGACAGCCAATCACAATATACGCTCCCTGAGTCAGACTTTCCCTCTTTTTTACATTCATTTTCTCCAACATGACACGCTTATTCCTCTCTTTTCTTTTGCATCCCCCGAAATATCCGTAATCTTTGTTCATTCTAGCATTTGCAAAGGATTTTTACAACTATATTTTATGCCTCGCGCCCATCTTTACGCTCTACACGAAGCTGGAGCTCTGTAATATGCTCCTCCACCCTCTCCGAAACATGAATGTCCACCCACAGAATCTCATACACATCACTCGCCGGCCGGTAGCCATTTTCTCTGGCATAATCCAGAAGCTTGGGTAAAAAATAGTAGTTCTGCTCACAGTCTCCCCGATAACTGAGAGTCAGATAGTCCCCTCCTTCTATAACGGTATCTCCTTCCCGGTCAATAATGAATACCCCTGAATACTCCCTGCATCGGTTACTCCCTGCACTTTCTTTGGGAATAACCGAGCCTATCCGATTACTTCCTATAATATACAAGGTCTCTGGGCTTTTATTCAAAAGCTGCTTAATCAAAACATCCATTTCTTCATCCCTATGGTATCCTTCCTCTATATAATGACAATACCGTTTTGGCAGACGGCATAATTGTACCTTTCCCATCTCCTTTTCATCACACTCTGCCAGCATACGGACACGCTCTTTGACATTCCTTTGGAGACGGCTCAGCTCATCCTTCTTCTTTTGGATGATACGCAGCTCATCCAAAAGCAGCATCCTGGTAGTACTGACGGTATGGTCCTTAAGGTATACTCCAATCTGCTCCATAGAAAATCCCAGTTCCCTTAGCTCACGAATCACATTCAGACGCCAGATATCTTCTGTACGATAGAGGCGGTATTGATTTTCCCCCCGCTTCGGATTCAGAATACCAATCTTCTCATAATACCGAAGAGAATCCGCACCGATATGGTACATTTTAGATATCTCGCCTATTTTAAAATATTTTTCCATATTATCCTCCCTCCTATTGACCTTAGTATAATACTAAGGTTTAAAATAGTCAAAACACAGAAAAAATTTCTATATATCAGGAGGTTTTACATATGAAGTTAGAAGGGAAGTCCCTGAAACATGATTTCTTTCGTTTTATCATTCCGTCTCTCATTGCCCAATGGGTGTATGCGCTCTATACGATGATAGACGGTCTGTTCGTAGCAAGAGGAGTGTCTGAGCTAGCGCTGTCCGGCGTCAATATCGCCATGCCCTTCGTTACTCTGCTCTTCTCCGTGGCCCTGATGTTTGCCGTAGGCTCCTCCACAGTCATTGCCATCCTGCTGGGTGAAAAAAAGGAGCAGCAGGCAAAGGAGGTCTTTACACAGAATGTCCTCACCACAATCTTTGTGTCCGCGCTGCTCACAGCCCTCGTTCTTTGGAAATCCGAAGAGATTGCCGCTTTCCTTGGAGCAACAGAGCTTACTGCCGGATATGTAAAAACCTACATTACCACCATTGCCTGCTTCAGCGTCTTTTTTATCTGCTCCTATTCTCTGGAGGTACTGATTAAGACCGACGGTTATCCTATGAAAGCCACCGTTATCGTCACTGCCGGAGCCGTATTAAACTGTATCCTGGACTATATCTTTGTAATCCTTCTCCACAAAGGAGTCTGGGGCGCTGCATTTGCTACAGGGCTTTCTCAGTTGATTGTGGTTCTGCTGTATCTGACACATTTTTGCAGCAAAAAGACACATATGAAGCTGGTATGGTTTACCCCGTCTCTGTCCTTATGCCGACGCACCGTAAAGATTGGAATTTCCTCCGGAATCACAGAATTTTCTGCCGGAATCGTAATATTCCTATTCAACCATGCAATTCTGACATACCTGAATGAAGAATTTATCGTCAGCTATACCATTGTTACCTATGTCAGCACCATTATCGTCATGTCCATGGCAGGCATTGCTCAAGGGATACAGCCCTTAGTCAGCTACTATTACGGCAAGCGTCTTCCCTGTCAGTACCATTTGCTTCTGAGATATGCACTGGGCTTCGGCGCCGCCTTCTCCATCGCTGCCTTTGCCATATCAAGAATGATAGGAACGCCTCTGGTCAACCTGTTTATATCGCCGGAGCTTTCGAAGCTGCGCCTTGAATCCGTAAGAGTCTTTCATATATTCTCTTACTCCTTCCTGCTCTGCGGCATTAACATCATTATCGGCGGTTTCTTCACGGCCATTGAATATCCGAAATCAGCTATGGCAATCTCTCTCGGCAGGGGATTCGTATTCGTGGCCTTGAGCCTTAAGATTCTGACGGCCTTCTTCGGCGGAAACGGTATCTGGTGGGCATCTACACTGTCTGAAGGGTTGTGCCTGCTGCTTACGCTTGCGTTATTCCTGTATTATAGATTACAGTCCATCCGAAGCAGCGCGTCTCAAGTTTAAGATAACAAAAGGGACAACATTAATCTCAATGTCAATGTTGTCCCGTATTATCTATTATGATATCTGAACTTCCAGATTCTACATTACCAGAATCCTCAAACCAATGAGCACGATAAGCTGCAAAAGTAAATATTGTACCGCCAATCAATAACGCATTTACCAAAAGCATGCACCACCATTTGCGTATACTCTTATCATTAATATCTCGCAGGAAATCAATGAGCAGCCACATCAGATTAAAAATTATCAAGCCAAGGACAAAGACTATGGCAAGCATTCGATACACAGATCCTTTATCAATGTTCTCAAGTACAGAACTTGAAAAAGTCATACCGCCAGTAAAAGCAAGGACAATTGCAGCAAAAATTCCTAATATAGTGATGTACTCATTCTGCATCTTTTTCTGTCCATCTCGAACCTCTTCTTTCAATTTCACAGATTCGGCGTTCAGATGCTCAGTCGCCTCATTCCGCGCCTTTTCGGATTCGGAAAGCTGTTCCTGTAAATCCTTTATTAACAATCTTGCCTTTTCAAGCTCAGACTTTGTCTCACCTGTCATACGTTTTGTATAGTTAATCCGACTTATATCTAAATTGGTATGATCGTAAAGTTTAATAATCTCTTTACTTATATCAATCTGCTTACCATTATCGTCCCGATTCATGGCAACATAACCTTCTTTTATTGCCTGCATATTTTGTGCGAGAATATCCAGATTCCCCAGAGAGCTGTCTGCATCTATTAATGACAAGCAGGCAAATATATCCGAATAAAAATGCCTGAAATTGTCGCTGTCAGTATTATAATATATGTCTTCCAGACGTAAAAAATATTCTTTTCGTCTTCTCCGGTCTTTCAGCGCATCTTGAGATTCGCTTAATTCCAAGAGAACCTGATGTAATAAATCACGCTTCTCCTGCTCATTCAGAATCTGCATAAAATCAGCCCTTCTTTCGAATTAATTCCTTAGGAATCACTCGATGATTCCCTATCCCTTCCTGATAGATCGCATCCCAGGCTTTTCCCTTCATATGTGTATCTTCTACCATCTCCCAGGGGTTAAGACTGCGTTTCTGCTCCACAAGGGGATCGATCAATTGGCTGTCCCGGCTGCTTAACAAAATATGATATTTCATCCGAATTGACATAGCGCCAAACCCGCAAAACTGATAGTACACATCAGGGACAACCGGTCCGAACTGCCATGCCTCAATCTCGTCTTCAAAAGCAACCAACCCTTTCTCTAAAAATGTCTTCTGAACATAATACAGTATTTTCTGAAGTTGGAGATTGGAAATCGGATGCTGGTCTAAAGTACATTTACTGATAATATATTTTGCAATATCAATGGCTCTATATGGCATACATATTCCCCCCTTGTAATATATGGATTATATTATGTTATGAATAACTTTGCTATTTGTACCATCTTAACACAATTTTTTCAAAATGTCTATCCCAATTCCAAACAAACGTTCATGATATTCATGATTTTCAGAGCCATATCTATCATGTAATTGGATAGACCATAAATATACGGCCATAATCTAATTGACATCTATTTTTAAATTCTATTATAATGAACAAAAGGAGGAATCTATTATGAATTATGACGTAATAATAGTCGGGGCAGGTCCCGGAGGAATCTTCTCGGCATATGAACTGGCCCAGAAGGACAGCCGGCTTAAAATCGCCGTTTTCGAGGCGGGCGTCCCCTTAAAGGACAGACATTGCCCTATCGACGGCAAAAAGGTAAAATCCTGTATCAAATGCAAGACTTGCGCTAT
>CATLIP010000011.1 GCA_949957035.1 uncultured Lachnospiraceae bacterium | reverse complement strand
TCACTATCTTCCGTATCAACAAGGCGCGGGAATTCCTGGTTTCAAGGCCGGATATGGAGGTCCAACAGATTGCGGGCAAGACCGGGTTTTCCGACACCAGCCACTTTATCGCCATGTTTAAGAAGACAACAGGCGTCACGCCCCTTGAATTTCGCAGGCTGAATTAATAAAATAAAACAAACGTTTTTTTACTACAGGAGGAAACACATATGTACAATTACAGGATTGTAACACAGGTAACAAGGAAACCAAAACCTATGACAGGTTTTCTTCGTACGATAATGATAGTCTTTGCAGTCATCCTTCTGCTAATGGGCATTACGCTCTCACAAGGCTTTATGCTGCCGGGATTTCTTCTGGTTGTCCTCTATTATTTTTACAGCTTCTTCAGCCAGAAGGATTACGAATATACCCTGGAAGATAACCATCTGACCATTGACGTCATTTTCGGAAAACGCTACCGCAGAGCCGCCCATGACCTGGACATGGAGTCCTTAGAGGTCCTTGCCCCCAACTGGCACAACGCCGTGGCCAGTTACCGCAAAGACGGCGGGAGCATCAGGCTTGCCAAGCATGACTATACTTCCTACGAGGAAGACACTCCTTACTACACCATGATTATCATGGAGAACCGGGAGAAAATCAAGCTTCTTCTCGACTTAAACGATGATATGCTTCAGACGATAAAGCGCAGATATCCTGACCGGGTATTTCTCTCATAATCCAAAATAAGGGGATGTCCCATTATATTGCGGCATCCTCTTTTCTTCTATTATATGAATCCCACAATATATACCAAAAAACTCGTCACATTTTGTCAAATCTCATACAATAGCACTATCTTTGATTGTTTTTGCTCACTATACGATTGATTATGCCAACTTTCAACCCATTTATATTGATATAATACGAGCATAAAGTAATTAATCAAAAGGAGGATAAAGATTATGAAAAAAAGATTACTTTCAGTACTGCTCGTAGGAGCCATGGCATTTTCACTCATGGCATGTGGAACCGGAGCCGGCGGCGAGAGTGGCGGCGACAGCGGCAGTGACAGCGGTTCCTCTTCCGGCAGCTCTTCTGAAGACAGCAACAAGCTGACCGTATGGGCATGGGACCAGACCTTCAACATCAAAGCAATGGAGATGGCTGGCGAAGAGTATGCGAAGGATCACGAAGGATTCGAGGTTGAAGTCATCGAGACTTCCTCTGACGACTGCCAGACCAAGCTTACCACCTGTGCCAATGCAGGAGACTACAGCACAATGCCTGATATCGTACTTATGCAGGACAACAGCTATCAGAAGTTCTTAAAGAGTTATCCTGACGCATTCACAGATCTGACCGACTGCGGAATCGAGTGGGACGACTTTGCAGCATTGAAGCAGTCTTATTCCATGGTTGACGACAAGCACTACGGTGTTCCTTATGACAACGGTGTATGCGCGGCATTCTATCGTACTGACATTTTGGATGAAGCAGGCTATACCATCGACGACCTGACAGACATTACTTGGTCTGAGTTTACCAAAATCGCTCAGGACGTACATGAGAAGACCGGTAAATATCTGCTTACCAGCGAGTCCACAGGCGGCGACACAATCATGCTCATGATTCAGTCCTGCGGCGCTAACTTCGTGAACGAAGACGGAGAAGCATATATCACAGGCAATGACGTTGCCGAGAAGTGTATCGACCTTTACACAGAGATGATTGAAAAAGATGTTGTAAAGCTTGTTAATAACTGGGACGAGTATATCAAGACCGTTACAGACGGAGAGGCTGCCGGCATCATCAACGGTAACTGGATGAATGCCACACTGACAGGCATCGAGGATCAGGCCGGATTATGGCAGATTACTACGCTTCCTAAGGTTGACGGTGTTGATACGGCTACGAACTATGCGAACAACGGAGGATCTTCCTGGTACATTACCTCTAACTGCAAGAATCTTGACCTTGCAAAAGACTTCCTGGTAAGTACATTCGGATCCAGCACAGATTTCTATGATGCGATTCTTCCGGCTACCTCAGGTATTGCATGCTACCTTCCTGCAGGAGAGTCTGAAGTTTACAACGAGCCTGTAGAATTCTACGGCGGACAGCCAATCTATTCTACACTGGTAGAGTACTCCTCACATATTCCGGAGTTCACCAAGACTCCTTATCACTATGAGGCAAGAGAAGCTGTCAATACTGCAATTATCAATATTACAAACGGTACTTCAAAAGAAGATGCTTTGAAAGAAGCTCAGGAAACTCTTGAATTCAAGATGACAGAGTAGAAGCGTCGGTTATACGGGGAACTGCTTGACAGTTCCCCTTTATATTCTAAAAATATACCTTCCGCGGTATAGATACCAAGCAGAAAGGGGGCTTCTTCGTGGAACCCAAGAAAAAAGGAATGACATTAATTGCCAAGCAGAAAGCTGCGGGCTGGGCATTTCTCACACCTGCAACAATCATGATTGCAGTTATGAGTTTTTACCCAATGTTCCGAGCATTTATTATCTCTCTGCAGACCGGAACCGGAGCAAACATGCGGTTTGCAGACCCAATTTTCAGCAATTATAAGAGAATGCTTGCAGATAAGGTATTCATCAAATCCATCGGCAACACGTTCTTATATCTGATTATCCAGGTACCAATCATGCTTATCCTGGCAATCCTGCTGGCTCAGCTTCTGAACAATAAAGATCTGAAATTAAAAGGATTTTTCAGAACCTGTGTATTTCTTCCATGTGCGACCTCATTGGTTTCTTATGCATTGATCTTCCGTTCTCTGTTTGCACAGGAAGGATTAATTAACACCATCCTTGTAAAACTTCATATTCTCGAATCAGGGTATAACTTCCTTGGGAATTCGGCAAGCGCAAAGGCCGTAATTATCATTGCCCTGATCTGGCGGTGGACGGGATACAATATGGTATTCTATCTGTCCGGCCTTCAGAACATCGAGTATTCCGTATACGAAGCAGCCAAGATTGACGGTGCAAACGGCTGGAAGACTTTCTGGGGAATCACGGTTCCTCTTCTGAAACCTACCATTATCATGACATTTATCATGTCCATCAATGGTACCCTGCAGCTGTTTGATGAGTCTGTCAATCTGACGAAGGGCGGACCGGCCAACAGCACCATTACCATGTCCCATTATGTATACAATACCTGTTTCGTCAATGTGCCGAACTTCGGATATGCTTCCGCAATGGCATTCTTAATCTTTATTATGGTAGCCGTACTGGCATTCATTAATTTGAAAGTAGGTGATACACGTGACTGAGAAAAAGAACAAAAGTATGATTCAGCGCAGACTGATTCCTACATATATTTTCCTTACAATTGTATCCATCGTTTCAGTATTTCCGCTGTACTGGATGATAGCGGCGGCGACCAATACTTCTACGGAGGTATCCAGAGGGCGGATTCTCCCGGGTTCACACTTCATGGAGAATTTTAACAACTTATTGTCTCAGCAGCCTTTGTGGCGCGCGCTGGGTAATTCTTTCCTGTATGCGATTGTCACAACGATTGTGTGTCTGCTGATCTGCTCCATAGCAGGTTACGGTTTTGAGATTTACCATGATAAATGGAAAGATAAATTATTCTCCATACTGCTTCTTGCCATGATGGTTCCGCAGGTAGCAACAATGGTTCCGTTGTTTCAGATGTTCTCGAAAGCAAGGCTTCTGAACTGTACTCTTGGATTTATCCTTCCCATGATCTCAACGCCATTCATGATCATGATGTTCCGGCAGAATGCAAGAGCATTTCCTATTGACATCATTGAAGCGGCACGTATTGACGGACTGAACGAAGTGCAGATTTTCTTCCGCATGTTCTTCCCGACGATGAGATCTACCTATGCGGCGGCGGCGGTTATTACATTCATGAATGCATGGAACGCTTATCTGTGGCCGAAGGTAATCATGACGGACAATAATTCTATTACTATGCCGATGCTGATTGCCAATCTGATCACAGGTTATGTTACCGATTATGGTATGTTAATGTGCGGCGTACTTTTCTGTTCCATTCCTACAATGGTCGTATTCTTTGTATTGCAGAAACAGTTTGCAGAAGGTATCACCGGCGCAGTCAAGTAAGCTGTCAAAAACAAAAATTCCTCTCCATAGCATAGCGTCTGTGAATGAGGGTATAAAGGTCCGGTATGTTCTCCCATAAAAGCGGTGTACATGCCGGACATATTATTATATAATAGGAGATTGAAAAATGAGTGAATTTATTCTGAATGTAATCCATCGTCCCGAGATGGTCCCGGAGTATTCCGCGACCGTCACGGGACACGGCAAAGAGGAGGATATCGGAGACAAAAAACTTCTGACAGAATCTCTGGATATTTTCAAGACCCAGCAGAGGCTTGCCCATGAGAATGGGTTGAAGGTCACAATCCATATGACCTACGCCGCCCTGTTTAACGAAGAAGCAGTGGCAATTGCGAAGAACGACCATGAAGTATACGGAGATGAAATCGCTCTCTCCCTTCTTGGACTTCCCTGTGAGGAATTTCGAGAAAAATATAAGACGAAGGATTTCTGCATCTGGATGTTCTCCATGGAGGACAAGAAACGAATTGTAGATGATGTGTTTGGCAAATTCCACGATATTTTTGGATTTTACCCGGAATCTACCGGATCCTACTATATGGACGCGGACCTGACAAATTATATCAAGGAGACTTATCCTTCCGTAAAATGTGCCATTGCTACGTGTTGGGAGGAAGGCCCCAAAGCCTACCACACCTGCAACAACTCATGGTATACGCTGTTCGACGGCGGTCCGTGGGCGCCTTGGATTCCCTCTAAGCAGAATACCCATGCACCGGCAGCGGATGAATCTGAGGACAGCGGAATTGTGGCTATCCCCCATCTGTCAAGGGATCTGCTGGCATGTTACGACGGGAATGGCTCTAACTTCGGCACTCATCCTCAGAATGTGCTCAGGGGGATGATATACGATACCAAGACTTGGGAATTTCCTTACCTCTATAATCTTATCGACCAGTACCGTGCGCAGGAAAAATATAATAATGGATATGCTTACAAGATGATGTTCGTCGGGCCCGGATGGATGAATAAGATGGGGCGTTGGGAGGCTCCCTATGAGCTGCTGCTGAAATCCTATTCAGATGGATGTAAATATTACGGCGATTTGAAGAAAGAGGGAAAGCTCATCGATATGACCATGTCTGAATTTGCAGACTACTACCGCCAGAAGAAGACCTACAAGGAGCCGGAATGCGCACTGTGGCGGGATATTCTCTATGGTTCTGACAAGCAGGTGTTCTGGTATACCGATCCCTATATGAGGGCCGGGGTCAGCATGGACCAGGGCGGCGCCATTTTTGATCTGCGCCCCTATGCAGCGAAACTTAAGTGGCAGGTCGGCATTGGGACGAAGCATGTACAGGACGCCTCCTATCCCTTCTTGATTCAGGAGAAATACCGGGCAGGATATTTTACCCATTATGCGGGGGAAGGGACGATCCGCAGTGCGAAGCTCAGTTACCAGGGTGAGGAAGTGGATCTGTGCCTGTGCCGTACGAAGGCGCATTTTTCTCAGGAGGGGACGAGCAGAATCCTAACCCTTGACCCTGTGACGATTGAATTTGCCGGGCTGTCCCTGACGCTGCAGACGAAGGAATATTTTGAGGAGGGAAGCGGTTCGATTAAAATTGAACGTTCTGTCCTTGAGATGAGTGATCCGTCTGCCGAAGTCGAGCTGAACGAGTATCTGGTGGCTTGTTATGGGACGACGGAATATCCGGAGGATATGACGGGGATTACGCTTACCTGTGAAGGAAGTGAGCCGAAGGAAATCGTATATGAGTATCGCTGCCGTGAAGAGAGTCTTAAAGGCGCGTCGGCTGTTTCTGCCGTGGTTCCGGCGATTGAGACCAAGGTTTCTATGACGGCTTCTTCGGAGGCGGAAGGGTATATCCGGGAAGGATATGCGTTCTCTCCCATGTTCACATTCGGATATAAGAAAAAAATAAGGGATAAGGAGATGTTTGCGACATGGCTCAATCTGGAAAAGGCAGATTAAATTATAGATGTCCTTCCTGCTTTATGCGGGATCTGGATATTGATATGTTTTATGATAAGGATAAGAAAGAGTATTACTGTATCAGATGCCAGTATACGGGAACCGAAGAGGATGTGCTGGCGAAGAATGAGATGGTCAGGACGCGGTATGGGGCGATGAATACCAGATATACAAAGTTTGATTTTGATTAAAAGACAAGCCTGATGCTAAACAATTACAAAAGGAGGCCCAACATGAATACAGCAGACATAATTCCGGCGAAATCCGACTCTGAAATCCACGAAATTGCCAATCTGGCGGAAGAAATCTGGAGCCAGCACTTTACTCCTATCATCGGAGAGGCGCAGGTGAATTACATGGTAGACAAGTTTCAGTCTTATCCTGCCCTCCGGGAACAAATCGAGCGGGAGGGTTACGAATACTACCAGTTATTCAGCTCACACACCTTAGCCGGTTATATGGGTATTCATCCGGAGACGGATTCTCTGTTTTTAAGCAAGCTGTACATAAAGAAAGACTGCCGCGGACAGCATCTTGCAACACAAGCTCTTAATTTTCTGATTGAGTTGTGTAAGGAGCGGGGACTTAAGAAAATTTGGCTGACCTGCAACAAGCACAATGAAAATACGCTGGCTGTGTATGACCATCTGGGATTCGTAATTACAGACGAGCAGACAGCAGATATTGGGAACGGGTTTGTAATGGATGATTATATACTGACTCTTGAAATTCGATAGTGCGGTTAGAAAAATCCTCAGTGTGAGAGGGAATGTGGTTTTCCCCCTCACACTGAGGATTCTGTGTCTAAATCATCTTCCCGCCCTCTAAAAGGTGCGCCTGACCTGCTACCACCCTTCCTCCGAATGAATCCAGTATTTCAGCAATTGCTGTTCATAATTTTCCGGCCGTTTCCGCCATTCGCTTGGCGATACGCCCGTAACCTGTTTAAAATTCCTGTTAAAGGTTGACAGCGTTGTAAAACCGCATTTCCCCGCAATGTCTGCCATAGATTCATCTGTATTCTTCAAATAATTACATGCTGTCTGTACCCGTACCAAATTGATGTATTCCAGTGGTCCCATATGCATATATGTAGAGAATACCCTCCTGAAATGGGTTTCGCTGATGTGGCACCATCTGGCCAAATCCTCTACTTTCAAAGGTTCCATATAGTGGAGTGTAATATAGTCCAGCGCCCGTGAGACGGGAATTGTAATCTTTCCGCTTATCTCCACCGGTCCATTCTCATCCGGATTCTCCCGGGCAATGCACACCAAAAGCGACACCATGAGACCTTTTGCTTCCTCTATGTAAAACTCCTTCGTATCCCGCATAATATCAAGGATTCCCCGAATCATCTTCGCAATCCCCGGGGCCTCTTCGATTGCCCGAAAGATTGCCTGCGAGTTGATTCTGTGAAGCAGATACTTCATACGTTTTATGTTGCCGCCTTTTTGGTACAGCTCTTCGAGAAGTCCCTCCACATCTACAAACAGATACTCCCATTTACTAATCGTCCCCGGGTCACTGTTCGTTGTATGTGGGTAATTTTTGGGAATAATCGACACCTCTCCTCCGTTATATCGGTAGTCCCTCTCTCCCAGCGTAAGTGTCCCTTCTCCCTCGTAGCAATACCCAATCTCCAAATAGTTATGAAAATGCAGATAATCAACGTCCCGCCCGTAGGACTGTACCCATTTTTGTCCCAGAAGCGCAAGGATTGGACTGCCCTCCGGCATCTTGTAATACCGAAAGTCTATCTTTGGTTTTCTCTTCTTAGACATAGCATGTTATCCTTTTTAGTATCTCAAAAATTTATACAGCAGATTTTCACTTACCTTAATTTCAAACTCTATATTTACTTTACCAATCTATTTGTCCCCCGTCAACCTGTTTTCGTCTATACATTAACTATACATTAACCGGTAAAACCTGAAATTTTTAGGTCGTCTTATGTTTTTCTTAAGAAATTTTATAAACATTTCCAGTTTTTGACATACTTGTGTCACAATTGTTTTATATAATAAATTCATCACATAAAAGAAGACGGTAGTCGTACTTCACATTACATATTCGAGTAAGGTATGATTACCGGGCTTCGACTAACAATAAGTTAAAATTTAGATAGATTTTTTCATCCCCCTCCAAAAGACCTGTGCATACGCACAGGTCTCCTTTCTTGCTTCCAAACTATCAGATGTTCGTTCTGTAAAAAATTTTAATTTGGGTATTCCCTCACAGTAGGTAGTTGTGTTATAATGTCAGATATGCAGCGGTGGTCGAGTTGGCTGATGGCATCTGCCTCGAAAGCAGAAGAGCCGCAAGGCTCCGGGGGTTCAAATCCCTCCCGCTGCGTTTTTTAATTTTCGGTCATTATGTTCGCCCTAGCCAGTTTCTTTTTTAGGAATCTCCGGCAGATATAAGCGTTCGCCAGCCTCTCCAGCCTGTCATCCAATTCCGTAAGCCTGACCGGGCCATATTTTCTCCTGAGCGCCTTTTCAATCAGCCAGTCGCATATCCGGGAATTTTTCGGAAGAAGGGGCCCGTGGAGGTAGGTTCCGATTACATTTTTATAGACAACCCCCTCGAAACCGCTTTTTCCGTCGTTGCCCCCGCCGTACAAGACTCTCCCGAAAGGACGGCAGCCGTTAATATAGGTTCGTCCCCCATGGTTCTCGAATCCCACTACCGGGATATCGGACAGCTCGCTCCTAAGGATAATATTCCCAATCATCCGCCCCTCCCCCTGCTCTGTGTAGATATCAAGCAGGGAAAGTCCTTCTATTCTTCCGGCGTCTGTCTGATAATATTTCCCGAGAAGCTGATAACCGCCGCAGACTGCAATCACGACGCCGTTATTTTCTACATAGTCCCGGAACGCCTCACGTATCCTCTTTAAATTCTGGCAGACAATCATCTGCTCCCTGTCAGAACCTCCTCCTAAGAGTACGATGTCAAGTTTCCCGAAATCTATCGAATCTCCGGTATTGAACTCGATGGTCTCCGCCTGGATTCCCCGCCAGAGACACCGTTTCATCATACACGCCACATTTCCCCGGTCTCCGTACAGGTTCAGCAAATCCGGGTAGAGATGCCCAATGGTAATCTTCATATCTGATGCCGTCCTCATCTGTGTCCCTCCCCGCATATACGCTTCAAAAGATTTCGGGTATCATAAAGAGCTGTGTAATTCACAAGAACATACAGGTTCTTGCTCCCCTGCGCTATGTGCCTGTACACGGCTTTCTCCACATCCGGTTCAAGTTCCGCCTGTATCCCTGCGTATTTAAGCCTAAGCATCAAATCCTGGCAGCGGATTCCGCTGACCGTGACAAAAGTACCTTCCATCCCCGCAATCCGCTCAAAATCTACGTCCCAAAGCCAGGAAATGTCCGTGCCGTCCTGCTCGTTATCGTTGACCGCCACCACCAGGTCTTTGTGCCGCTCGTCCTGCATCATCACGTCAATGTTCTGGTTGAATCCTGTGGGATTCTTTGCTAGATTCAATACAATTCTGATATCGCCCGCCCAAAATTCCTCCATCCGCCCGTTTTCCGGGCAGAAATCAGAGAGGGCTTTCCGGAAATTCCCTGCCTTTAGCCCTGACGCACGGATTGCGGCATATGCAGCAAGGATATTATATACGTTATAGAAGCCGCGCTGGGATGAATGAAACCATTTCCCGCCCACCGTAAAGGAAAGTCCGCCTTCCATCTCTACATTCCTTCCGGCAAAGTCTGGTTTGGGCCTTTCAAATCCGCAGCCCGGACAGCGGTAGTCCCCAAGTTGCCCGTAATGGTAGAAACGGTAGGTAAGCCTAGCCCCACAGTATCGGCAGAATCTTCCTTCCCGGATCTCCTGTATCTGTCTGCCTGTATGTACGCACTCGCTGATTCCATATGTCACGTAATCCCTGCCGCTGTCCAATGCAAGGGACACAGACAGAGGATCGTCCCCGTTTACGATGAGCTTCATCTGTGGAGCAGATTGTATCGCTTTGTTCAGGATATCCATGGTGGTGTCGATTTCCCCATACCGGTCCAACTGATCCCGGAACAGATTGGTGAGTACCATATGGCTTGGTTTGAAATGTGTGAATACTTCCCGTGCTGACGCTTCGTCGATCTCGATACAGGCATAATCTGCGTGAAGGCTTCCGTCTGCCGACGCCCCAAGGACGAACGCAGCCGCAACGCCATTTAACATATTAGAGCCTGTCTGGTTGCAGATTACGCCGTACCCCTCTGCCTTTAGCGCGCCGCTAAGCAGGTTGTTCACGGTCGTCTTACCGTTGGTCCCGCATACGGCAAAAATCCCCTGCCTCACCTGTCCTGCAAGTTCCGAAAGGATCGTGGGGCTGATGAGGAGGGCAATCTTTCCCGCCCATGTGACGCCCTGCCTGTGAAAGATACGGACACAGACCTTTTCTGTTATTTTCGCCGCCCAGACGGCAGCCATACTGCGTAGTTTCATACTCGTTGCGTTTCCTCTTCCCGTCTTATGTTATCTGATGCCAGCCACATATTCTATTTTAACATGGGTCTATGGAGTTCTTGTTTGTAAATTTTTCTCGATTTCGCAACCGGACTTCTTAAAAACGACCAACGGTCCGGATTTCAGGACAATCAGGCATAGGAGAACAGCCGCCGCCAAGATTCCCGCCAGGCTTCCCAGCATCCGGGAATCTGCATCATAAAGAGGATGGTTCAGAAGGGAGAAAAACGCCTGCTTCTTCTCATCAATAAGCGCTGTCCAGAACGAAAAATCTGACCATGCAGACGGCACATAATCGTCGGAAAAATGCAGGCTCAAAAGCAGCAGGGCGCATACGCCCCCAAAACCCACGATCGGTGTCACGAATCGAAACATTTCCGGCAGCAGCTTCCCCATACGGCCCAATGCCAAAAACAGCATGACCCACAGAGGCAGATACAGAAAGATCCTGCCAATCCCCAGATACAGGTCACATTCTGAAACCCATCCTTTTCCTTCCTGAAGAATCCCTGTAAGCCTTTGACGCACCACGGACAGGGGGATGCCCGGAGCCTCGATTCGGATACAGGAGTATGCCCGTCCCTTTTCTCCCTGAATCATACAGAGCTGCCCCTCCGTCTCCACAATCCCCCGGACAATATAGGTGTCCTTCCCAAGGGTAAGCTGCTCACCGAGCGCCTCAACAGAGCCGAACAAGGTATCTGCCGTTTTTTTGCTTACGACACAGCCTTTAGAATCACTGTCCGTCACAAAGGTTCCTGCACACAGTCTGCCCGGCATCACCAGATTCATGCTGCCTGCCGTCTCCACCAGTTTTACCTTGGTTTCCCGGTTCAGATCTTCGTTTTTTAAGACCTTTCCCTTGGATTCCTGAAACAGTGCCAGGTCCCTTATCTCTCGTTTTGCGTCATCGGAAGCCTGTTCCCAGAACCCGTCAATCTGCTCTCTGGCCAGCAGCTTTTCTGAATAGTAAAAGCCGATTTGTCCCTCTATCCCGGCAAGCCTAGCATAAAATCCAAGCGCCGCCCCGATTCCGATGCCTAAGAAGGCCAACCGGAACATATATGCCAGATATGGTTTTATTCGCTTAAACGTACCCTGTCACCCTCTTTCACATATTTACTGGATTCTGTGATGATTTTTGCATCCTTGGGCAGATTCGTTTCCACGGCCACCGAGTAGTCGTCCTTTTCAAGGACGGTGACATTGACCTTCACTGCCGTATAGGACTCGCCTAAAATGCCCGGTTTCATCTCTGCCGTCAGGATATAGCTGCTTCCTCCCGATTCCCTTAAAGCTGTCAAAGGGAGCAGCGTTTCGTAGCTGTTCTCTGACTTCCTGCTATACCGGTAAGCCACGCCTGTTCCCACACGATAGGCGTTTCCCGCAAGCGGCGCATACCAGACGTATCTTCCTTCTTCGTCCTGCCCGATTCGTTCAATCTCAAGGGTCTGTGCCTTAGTCTCTCCTTGAACCGTAACCTGGATTTCGTCTCCTGCCGCCACCGTCCCGATCTTATTGTCCGGAATGAAGCCGCAGGCTTCTACATTTCCCACTACCAGCGTAATCTGTTCTGTCCCTGCGGTGATGCTGCCCTCTGCCGCCCCGGCAGATTCAAACAAGCCGTCCGCCTGCGCAGTTACTACCCCATTTGCTTCTTTGAGCCTTACGGTCTTATCCATTTCATTCTGCAATGCGGTGAGCTCTACCTGCATCTCATTTTGCGCCATCTGGGAAATCTCCCCAGCCGCGGCTTCATTTGCCTGAGTGTTTGCCTCGTCCTGCTGGGCGATCTGGTACGTCCCTTCTGCCGTTTGATACGCCCGCTGTGCCGCCGTAAAGGATGCGTATGCATTGTCTATCTCTGCCTCAAGACGCTGCAATTCTTCATTCAGCGCCACATCTTCCTCCTCAGAACCGGAAGGGATTCTGGCTGCCGTCTCGTCGTACTGATTCTGTGCCATTTGATAATTGTACTGGGCTTCATCCAAAGCTTTTGCCGCCTCGTCAACCGAGAGGGCCGCCTGTGCGGTCGCCGGAGTCCTCGCCTGTGGGATACCCGAAAGCCTTTGCTGTTCCATGCGGTATCTCAGTTTCTCGATTTCCTGTGCCTGTGCGTTAAGCTTTTCCTCCAAATACCCTAAGTCAAACTGGAGAAGCCCTTCTCCTGCATGCACCGCGCTCCCCGGTTCAGCCAGAATATCCACTAATTTCTGCCCTTCTGGAAGAGACTGGTATATCTTATCCTTTGCCTTTATGCTTCCCTCGCCATCAAATTCCTCTACAAGACTTCCGCGGTTTAACCCTTCCGTCTTGACCTTGGCCACGGTCAGGGACGCCGCGCCCCGGGCAATCAGTGTGCAGCACAGCATCACCATAAAAAATGACAGGATGATGTTCAAAATTTTTCTTTTCATAGTCACTCCTTTAGCCCCGACGCCTCAATCCCTTTTTGCAGGTAGTCTCTTCCCCATAGGAACCCCAGCACCGCCGGAAGCATCATCACCACCGACGCCACGAAAGATACGCCCATCTGGTCTGTGGTGATTTCCGGCAGGTACAGGGAGAGGGGCAGTTTGGATTTTGTTTTTAAAAATGTCATAGGCGCTTCCACTGCGTTCCAGTATTCGAGAAAATTTAAAATCAGCGCGGAGATGATTCCCGGGCTTCCAAGGGGTATCCCGATTCGCAGGAAGGTGGTAAACTCTCCTGCGCCGTCCACTTTCGCCGCCTCGAACACTTCCTTGGGGATGGCACGGAAAAATTTTTCCATGATGAATACAGGAAATGTAGAGAAGATTCCCGGAAGGATGACTGCCAGATGGGTATCCAAAAGGGAGAGTTTGGACAATACCAAATAGCTTGAGACCATCGTCACCTGAAAGGGCATAACCATCAGTATCATGTACAGGAGGAACAGTGGTCTCCTGCCCCGAAATTCGTATCTGGCGAACGCCCATGCCGCCATCGTCCCAACGAACGTCTGGCCCAACATCACGGAAAAGACCTGTTTTACAGAGTTCCAGAACATCACGAAGAAATCCGGGGAATCCAAAAGCAGCTCCACATAGGGCGCAAGCGTGGGATAGACGGGAAGGAGCCTTGCCGACAGTTTCCCGGTATCCCCGCCTAATACGGCGCCGTATGCCTCTTTTAATTCCTGTCCGCCCATGATGGAATTACTCAGCATCATGAGAACGGGCAGAATCATAATCAGGCCTGCGATACTTAGTATTACGTACACTGGTATAAATTTTTTGTGCATCTATGTTTCCTGCCTTTCATTCCACCGCTCCAACAGGAAGAGAAGGATACTGACCGCTGCCGCCATCATCACTGCCGCCGCGCTCATTTTCTGAATATCCAGCTTCGTGAACCAGTTATTGAAGAGATGCTGTAACATGTAAATACTTTCGTGAGGGTAATCTCCTGCAATCAGGTATGCCTCCCGAAACACCCGGAAGGCATTGACGAAGGACAACACAAAAATCATGACGATTCCCGGTTTCAACTGAGGCAGTGTGATATAAAAGAAACACGCCCAAGCCCCTGCCCCGCTTACCCTTGCCGCCTCATACTGTTCTTCGCCCACTTCTGAGAGCGCCGCAATCCACAGCACCACATCGTACCCTAAGTTTTTCCACAGGTAGGAAAATACCAGTACCCAGAACGCCGTATCCGTATTCATCCAGTCCTGGCCCTCTCTCCCAAACAGCGCCAACATCTCATTCAGGAGTCCGTTCCCATGGAAAATGACTTTCCAGGACACCACCAAGGATGCCACCGGGACAGCCATGGGAAGCAGGAACACGGTCTGGAACACTGCCTTTGCCGCCGGAAGACGGTAGAGCATCCATGCAGCGCAAAAGGAGAGTACCAGAAGCAGCGGCAGGCAGATGCACAAGAACCGTAAGGTGTGGGTCGCCGCCTGTTGGAACGCGGTGTTTCCCAGCACTTCCTGATAATTGGAAATTCCCACGAAGGTATTGCCCACCGCCTTTAGGAAGGAACGGCGTATGACGTCTGCAAACGGTATCAGCACGAACACCGCCGCTCCCGTAAGGCTTGGAAGCAAAAACAGATATGCTGTTTTCTGTTCCTGTTTCTTCATAAGATTGTACCTATTCTGCAAGATAAGTGTCTATCTTTTGGCAGATTGCTTTTGCTGTTTCTTCTGGGGTCTGCTTGCCGCTGTAACAGTTTTCCATCTCCATAAGAACCGTGTCCGAAACCATGCCGTCCACCATAAACGGGACATTCAGCCCTTCTATGATCTGTATCAGCTGATTCACCTCGTCTTTTGTGGGATATGTCGCCTCGACCCTTACCTCTTCTCCTGTTTCCGGATTGGTTGCGCTCGAACTGCCGCACAGTTTCAACGCATCCGGAGTCTCCACATAGTCCGCCTGATAGGAAAGGGCGCTCCTTAGTACCGGGAAACCGTCGGAATTGTCGCCATTCTGGACGGATTCGTCGAACAGGCACTCAATAAATTCTGCCGCAAGCTCTTGCTGCCCGGAGGATGCGTTGATCCCTGCGATTACCTGAGGGATATAGTATTGCTTCAGGCTTCCCGGAGTTTTTTCGTCCTCCCTTGCCAGGGCATAGGGAACCATGGATGAAATCAGGCCGCCTATTTCCTCAATCATCACCGGGTCGTTCTTTAGCCCCATGCCGGAGCTAAACCGGGTATGCATCTGACTCCAGATATTTGCCCCATATTCTTCTTCGATTCCCCTTGTGTTCTGCACCTCGCACAGCTTCATCCAGTCATTCAAAAACTGCGCAAGCTTCTCCTCATTAAGACCGCCCCCATCCTCCGTCAAATCTTCGTAAAATGTATGGAATAAGGTCATTCCCGCAAGTTCATGGGTGGTAGTCCCGAACAGCCGCTCTCCCGGGTTCTGTTCCAGATAAGTATGGAACGCATCCGGATTCTGGCATGCATTTACCTTCGCATCCTCCCCGAAAACCACAGGCAGGCTGACTCTTGCCGGGACTGCGTAGGTCTTTCCGTCAAGGCTTGCCGCATTTTCCACCAAGTTCATCAATACACCTTTCTGGGAGAGCCGTCCTGCCAGATCCGATAAATCTGCCAGAACCCCTTTTTCCATGTAGGACGCCGCCGGAAGTCCGTCCAGAATCAGGATGTCTGCGCCGCCGCCGTTCAAAAGCTCCGCGTTCAGGGTCCGGATTGTCTCTGAGACAGGCGTATCCTCATTTCCTGCTGCTGTGTGGTAATCTACCTTGACCTCGGGGTGCTGGTTCTGGAAGGTGTAGATTGCCTGAGAGACCGTCTGGTTTTCGTTCAGCCCGTAGATGCTTAGGCTCTTGTCCCGGACGGCTTTGACGTCCTCGTCATAACGGTAGCGCATAAGCCTTTCTCCGCCTTCGGCAATGTGGTACAGTCCGTAGAATTCCCCGCTATTTCCCCAGAGGAAATTGGTCAGATACGCCGAATCCATGCTCAGCAGCACGCCGGTTCCGTCCATGACCGTTTCCACGATACTGCCCTGCTCGGTAAGCCTCTGGATTCCTTTCCGGTTCACCAGATACCAGACACCGGATTCTCCCGGTACAATCATGGATTCCTCAAGTTCCTGCTTTACTTCCACGCTCTCTGTTTTTTCAAAATTCTCCGGGTCGTAGAAATCAACGCTCTGCCGGTCTTTTCCGAATATGGCAATGCTCCCGTCAGATACTCCCATGACAGGCTGGTGGTCGGACACGATAGGGAGGATTTCGGTTATCTCTGAAATCTTCTTGTCATTCTGATAGAATTTCACCATGCCGTCCATGTTCACAAGAACCATGGTGCCGTTTTTTAGCACTGCCATATCTACAAGTAAATCCGTCCACCCCTCTGCGTTCACTTCTAAGCATGGCGCGGGGGTGCAGTCCAGGGCGGTTGTGTCTCCGGCGTCTTTTAAGATATGCTGGCCGTATGGCACGTCGTCTGATGCGGGGATTGCCATTCCATATATACCGCCGTCTTTTCCGTAATAAATGTGGTCAATCGGAAGTCCAAGCCTTTCGTGGGCGTCCGTCATCCACGGAAGGCTGCCGGAATCTGTCCACCCTTCGTTTTCGTAAATGTAACTGTGGTAGTCGTTTTCGTTCCTGGCATAGAGGGTTATGTGGCCGTCCTGATTCTGGATTCCCAAGGCTTCCCCCGCCCCTTCCGGCAAGGGGATTTCTTCTTCTACATAGCGTCCCTTTGCGGAAACTTCGCCGTCTTTTTTGCCGTCTGTACCGTCCTTCCCGCAGCCGGCAGCAAGTCCTGCCGCGAGGGATGCCGCCATGAGAAGGCTGAATATTTTCTTCATTTTCATATGCGCTGCTCCTTACTCTGGTTTTTCTTTCACTGTAAAATGCCCTCGGCAATGCTGCCCTTTCGGCTTTTTAACAGCTCCTGGGATTATGATACCAATAAAATCTCGGAAAATCTTTGAGAGGCTTATAAAAATCTTAAAGATTTTTTTGAGATTTCTATGGTATAATGCCTAAGGATCTATTAATATAAGGGGTTTTTAGCATGCGTATTTTAATTATTGAAGACGACGAACAGCTTTGTGAGACATTGAAATTGCAGTTTGAACACCATGGAATCGAATCCGACTGTGTCCACAGCGGGATTGACGCACTCTATTACGTCTGCCAGTCGGTCTACGACTTAATCATTTTAGACCGGATGCTCCCTGGCATGGACGGGATTGCCTTGCTTAAAATCATACGTGAAAATAATGTCCATACCCCGATTATCCTTGCAACGGCTGTCGATTCTGTGGAAGAACGGATTGCGGGACTTGACAACGGGGCGGACGATTATCTAGTGAAGCCCTACGATATCGGGGACCTAC
>CATLIP010000010.1 GCA_949957035.1 uncultured Lachnospiraceae bacterium | reverse complement strand
AAGCGTGTGATTGCAGCCATTGGAGGCAAGGCAAGGCGAATTAATGTAATTATGCCGTTCTTGTACGAAAGTCGTCAGCACAAGCGCAGCAGCCGTGAATCCTTGGACTGCGCCCTTGCTCTTCAGGAGCTCGTCCGCATGGGAGCAGACAATATTATTACCTTTGACGCCCATGACCCACGAGTTCAGAATGCAATCCCGCTGAACGGTTTCGAGACAGTAAGACCCACTTATCAATTTGTGAAAGGGTTGCTGCGCCGTTTTGACGATCTGCAGATTGACAGTGACCATATGATGGCCATCAGTCCTGATGAAGGCGCAACCGGACGAGCTGTGTATTTGGCCAATGTATTGAATCTTGATATGGGTATGTTCTACAAACGCCGCGACTATACGAAGATTGTGGACGGACGCAATCCGATTGTAGCACATGAATTTCTGGGATCTTCGGTGGAAGGAAAGGACGTAATCATACTTGACGATATGATTTCCTCCGGCGACAGCATGTTGGATGTTGCACGTCAGCTCAAGCAGCGCAAGGCAAAACGAATCTTCGCCGCCGCAACCTTCGGGCTGTTCACCAATGGTCTGGACAAGTTTGACAAGGCTTATGAAGAGGGCAGCATAGACGCTATTTTGACTACGAATTTGATTTATCAGACGCCGGAGCTTCTAAAGCGGCCGTATTATATTAACTGTGATATGAGTAAGTATATTGCATTGATGATTGATACGCTCAATCATGACGGGTCAATTAGCAGTATATTGAATCCGGTGGACCGTATCCATCATGTGGTGAATAAATACAAAAATAGAAAGTGAAGGGAGTCCCCTTCACTTTCACCCGCTGTTTACTGTACGGTTTCCAAGTGATATGTTATTCCCAGTTCGTCCAAGAATTGGGTTTCGCGGTTTTGGCAGGTGAAGATTAGAACTTGCTGTTTGTGTTTTGCCAGCCATTTCAGAACTTGTTTGAGGCGTATGTCGTCGTAGCAGACGAAGGTGTCGTCGAGAATGATCGGGTACTCTTCTTCGTGAAGGACCGTGTTGGCTGCCATGCGCAGGGCGAAGTAGACTTGCTCTACGGTTCCGCGGCTTAACTGTGTGAGGGAGATCCGTCTTCCTTCTTTCAGTACGCTTAAATGCATGTTGTCTTCAATCAGAAGTTGCGTGTATCTTCCCTCTGTGATGGAGGCGAGGATTTGGGAGGCTTCGTCTTTCAGACATTCCTCCAGTTGCCTCTGCAGTTCTCCTGACAGCTCGTTTAGGCGTTCCATTGCAAGTTGGAGGGCGGCTCTTCGTCTGTCGTATTCTCGGAAGTCCTCGCTTACTTCGTCCAGCTCTGCAAGCTGTTCCTTTAAGTTGCCGTATTGGATTTGCTTCTCCCGCAATTCCTCTCTTATGTGCGTCTGCTCCCACACCAGTTTTTCCAGTGGAATTTTCTCCTCCTCCGGGGTGATTTCTTCCAGAATCAACTCCGGCGGCGTCTTTATCTCCTGCTTGCCTACCTTCATCCTGTTCCATACATATATACCGCTTGCTAAAAAAATAATAATGGATACAAGGAAATTCCATGGCTTTGCAATGAATAAAAATGCTAAAATGATGATAATCCCAACAAGAACCAGCTCTAAGGGATGGACACGCCATTTTGCCGGCCTCAGCTCATCAATAATCCGCCTGCTTTCTACATTTTCAGCTTCTTTGGAGGCTCTCTCTTTTCGATATTCAAGCTCTCCGGTTATCCGCCCATACTCTTCCTCTAAACGGTGTACGTCTCTCCATACGTAGGAGGCTTCCTGCTCCATTCGTTCCCGCTCTGCCTGTTTCTTGAGTAATGATTCTTTGATTTCCTTCTCCAGAGTCTTCTTCTTCTCCTTCAAATGCTCCAATGCCCTGCCAAGGTCCATCTCTGCGCCTCCCACTGCATACTCTGAAGGCATTCGGTAACTCTTGCTTCCTTGAACAGCATAGGCTTCATCCGTCAAGGTAGAACAGTTCGTTGCAAAATTCTTAAATTCCGCCGCAAGAGGCTGCCCTGTCTCTACCTTTAATTGGCCGACGGATATGGTATTCTCATAGATGCCGGAATTTAATCCCCCTAGAAGCATCTCAAGATCACCGTCTTCCACAGAGAGTTCTTCTCCGTCATCCTCACAGGTAAGCGCCGCCATCTTCGTATATCGGTCAAAATTCCTGTCTATCCGAAAGGTCTTTCCTCCGCTCTCGAACCTCAATGATCCGGAATAGTAATTGGGATTCTCCCATGGCTCATAGGTGCTGAACGCATCATGGGCAGAAGCCCGGCCACGTCCTCTCTCCATTCCAAAAAACATTCCCTTAATAAAGGAATGAATCGTTGATTTACCGGACTCATTCTCCCCATACAGAATATTGAGCCCTTCCCTAATCTGAATGTCTTTATCCGTAAACTTGCCAAAATGCTTCAATCTTAATTCCTGAATCTTCATAATCAGCCTCTTCTTGTCTCCATTAGCGCCTGTACGCCCTCACATAGCGCCAGGTACTCCACGCTGTCCTCATCATAATCCATCAGGCTTTCAATATATTTTCCAAGAAGGTCACTACGGTTCTGCGCCCAAAGTTTCCTAAAATCATAAGCCGGCTTCGATTCATCCACCAAGTCTATGATATTACCGTAAGTGTCCATATCTGCCATATCAAACAGTATATCCGGGTCATGGAAACCTTTCACCGTCACTTTATAAATATTCTGTGTTCCGGACGCTTCAATCTGCTCCCGAATACGGGCTTTTAGCGCCCGGTTCGTCATCCCCTTCTCTGTCTCCACTTCCAGATGCACATATTCCCGTAAAGCGCAGGGAACAAAACGAATCCGGCATTTTTCCCCTGTCAGCTCTCCCAGAATATAGCCGTGGGGACCGGTGTCATTCTTATCGATTGGCTCTAAGGCGCCGGAATAGGCCAGCGGAGCCATTCCCCTCTTTGCTTCCTGCGGTCTGTGGATATGCCCTAGGGCAATATAATCATAGCCAAGAGCACACAGCTTCTCCCTGCGAATCGGAATATGCCTCTCATCCCCTCCATGCGCAAGCAGAATCTCATATTTCTGCCTCTTTTCCGGAAATGCGTCTTCATACAGCCGTTCCCTTATCTCCTTCCCGTAATAGCTCAACCCATATACCGCCGTTGACAGCTTTGGCAGCTCTACGACAGAAATCCGGCTGCTCAGAATCATATGTACATTCTCCGCCCACGAAAAAGTCCGATAATAAGAATCTCGTTTCAGATAGTCATGATTCCCTGCAATCAGAACCACCTGCGTTCCATTAAGCGCTGCGAACAAATCGTTGACCTCTTTCAACTCCCGAAGAAGAGGCTGTCTGTGGAACAGATCCCCTGCAATCAGCAAAAGGTCTGCCTTCTCCTCCTTACAGGCTCTCACTACCCTTGTCAGGCTGTCCCAAATCTCCCTTCCCCGGTTTGCGCTGTATGCGCTTCCGGAATCCGGATTTGCTCCCAAATGCACGTCTGCGATATGTATGAACTTCATCTGCTGTTCCTTCTTCCTCCTCTGCCTTTGAGGGGATCTCCACAATAAACTGTGTCCGGAGGTCATCACTCTTGGCCCGGATTCTGCCGCCATGCAGCTCTACAATCTCCTTCGCGATGGCAAGCCCCAGACCTGCGCCGCCGGTCCCGGAAGAACGGGAGCCGTCAACACGATAAAACTTCTCGAAAATAGTCTGAAGCATGACTCCGGGTATCTTTTCCCCTTGGTTTGTAAATACAATCTCAACGTCCTTCTTCTTCATCCGGGCGTCAATCTCAATCTTCGTGTCCTCATAACAGTAAGCGATTGCATTTCTCAAAATATTATCAAATACTCGCGCCAGCTTGTCCGGGTCCCCATATACTACCAGATTCTCCTCCACATGTACCTCACAGGACAGACGCTTCTCCTGAAGCACCCCGTAAAGCTCGTCCGCCAGCTGCTCCAGCATCAATGTGAGATTAATCTCAATAGCCTCCAATTCGATATCCTGCAGGTTATAGCGCGTGATATCAAAAAATTCCTGAATCAACTCTCCGAGACGGATAGATTTCTCCAAAGCGATTTGGGTATACTTCACCCTGTCCTCCTCGGGCATTTCTGAGCGGCCATCCAGCATAGTCAGATAGGCGACAATAGAAGTCAGAGGCGTCTTCAGGTCATGTGCAAGAAAGAGCACCAAGTCATTCTTCTTCTTCTCTCCCTCAACGGCCTCCAACTCCTGCCGCTTCAAGGTCGCCTTAATCTCGTTTAAACGGATTTCAATCGGCTTTAACTCTGTAATCAGGTGGATTGGATCCGTGGACTCTGACAAAATGTTCTCGATTCCGTCCCCAATCTGATCTACATATTTCATCATTTTAGACAGCGCCGCGTAGTAAAATAGCGCAAAAAGAAGCAGGAAACCGACAATAATGAAAAACATCTTATTATTTCCAATCAGTTTCCAGTATAGCTTAATCGCCCGGCCCTCTTCTATGTCCAT
Organism: uncultured Lachnospiraceae bacterium; assembly: GCA_949957035.1. The sequence goes on along the minus strand of CATLIP010000010.1, from coordinate 12,973 downwards.
AGACATCAGGAACTTGACGAAATTCTCCGCAAAACTGTCATTGTAAATGCCGTCGATTACGTAATTCAACAGGAAACCGCCTACCAGAACCGTCAATGCCGTGACCAGAACTGTCTGCAGTAAAATGGTGAATTTCAGCTTACGATAATTATTCTTCAATCTTATACCCTACTCCCCAAACCGTCTTAATAAAGTCCGACTTTCCTGTGGGGCCGCTCATCTTCTCCCTCAGATGCCGGATGTGAACCATCACCGTATTGTTGCTGTTCTTGTAGTATTTCTCATTCCATACCTTCTCAAATAACTCTTCTGAACTGATAACCTTACCGCGGTTCTCACATAGAAGCCAGAGGATGTCAAATTCAATGGGAGTAAGCGTAAGCGGCACTTCATTATAGACACACTCATGGGACGTGCGGTTCAAAAGCAGACCGCCAAAGTCAATCACATCCCCCTCTTCCTTTCCTCCGTCGTTATATTGGGTATACCGGCGAATCTGCGCCTTAACCCTTGCAACCAGCTCAAGCGGGTTGAAGGGCTTCGGGATATAGTCGTCGGCGCCCAATGTAAGGCCGGTAATTTTATCCATGTATTCCGTCTTAGCCGTCAGCATAATGACCGGAAATGTATATTTCTCACGAATCATCTTAAGAAGCTGAAACCCGTCAATATCAGGAAGCATAATATCCAGAATCGCAAGGTCAATCTTCTTACTGTTGATACAGTCAAGCGCATCCTTGCCTGTATAGAACTTGAACACGCTGTACTGGTCATTCTGAAGATATAACTCAATTACATCCGCAATCTCTCTTTCATCATCCACAACTAAAATGTTCATGATAACCTCATCCTTATTGTGCTTCTATAGTTCACAGTTATTTACAGTCCTTGGGAATGGGATAACGTCTCGAATATTGCTCATTCCGGTCAGGTACATCACGCATCTCTCGAAACCTAATCCAAATCCTGCGTGGCGGGTAGAACCATATCTGCGCAGGTCCAGATAGAATTTGTAGTCTTCCTCCTTCATTCCGGTTTCTTTGATTCTGGCCAGCAGCTTATCGTAGTCATCCTCCCTCTGACTCCCCCCGATAATCTCACCGATTCCGGGAACGAGGCAGTCTACCGCCGCAACTGTCCTGCCGTCTTCATTCTGTTTCATGTAGAAGGCTTTGATTTCCTTCGGATAATCTGTCACAAAGACGGGACGTTTGAATATAACTTCTGTCAGGTAGCGCTCATGTTCCGTCTGAAGGTCCGCGCCCCAGGATACTTTATATTCAAATTTATCATTATTCTTCTCAAGAATCTCAATAGCCTCCGTATAGGTCACTCTGGCAAAATCGGAAGATACCACGTTGTGAAGCCTTTCAAGCAATCCCTTATCCACAAATGAGTTGAAGAAATTCATCTCCTGGGGCGCCTCTTCTAACACATAATTGATTACGTATTTCAGCATTGCCTCTGCAAGCATCATATCGTCGTCTAAGTCTGCAAATGCAATCTCCGGTTCTATCATCCAGAATTCCGCCGCATGTCTGGTTGTGTTAGAGTTCTCGGCGCGGAATGTAGGACCAAAGGTGTAGACGTTACGGAATGCCTGGGCATAGGTTTCCGCATTCAACTGGCCGCTGACCGTAAGACTCGTCTCCTTACCAAAAAAATCCTGAGTATAGTCTGCCTGTCCTTCCTCGTTCTTCGGCACATTCTCCATATCCAATGTGGTTACCCGGAACATCTCCCCTGCGCCCTCACAATCGCTGCCTGTAATCAGCGGTGTGTGAACATAGACAAATCCTCTCTCCTGGAAAAACCTGTGAAGAGCATATGCTGTCAGAGAGCGTACTCTAAATACAGCCTGAAACGTATTCGTCCTCGGTCTCAGATGTGAAATGGTCCTGAGATATTCAAAACTGTGCCGCTTCTTTTGCAGCGGATAATCCGGCGCCGACGCACCTTCAATCTCTACGGTATCGGCCTGTATCTCAAAGGGCTGCTTAGCCTGAGGCGTCGCTACTAACGTACCCGTCACAATCACTGCCGCCCCCACATTCAGTTTGGAAATCTCCCCAAAGTTGTCCATCTTATCATGGTAGACAATCTGCAGAGGCTCAAAAAACGTCCCGTCATTCAGTACAATAAAGCCAAATGTCTTGGAATCTCGAATACTGCGCACCCATCCGCCAACCGTAATCTTCTTATCCAGATAGTTCTCCTTATTCTTGTATAACTCTCTGATTGTAATCAAATCCATATCTTTTCTACTCCTTTATTACTGCTTTAGTTTCTCATTATAGCATACCAGGAAGAGTTTTAAAAGGCAGTGGTATTGATTTTCACAATCTTTCGGATTGTAAGGAACTGCTTAAGATACATCCCACCATACAGCCGAATCCATTGTGTATTATATCATCCCACTCAAACAGCCCCCGGCAAAACACAAGCTGGCATGTCTCAATTATTCCCGAAATCGTCAGTCCGATTAAAAGCCCCTTCCACCATGCCATCTTTTTGTGAACCACAAAGGGAAGAAGCAGCCCGGCGGGAAATAATAATATCATATTCAGCAAGCTTTCCTTCAACATCTCGCGGCTGCCATGGTAGACGGCTTTCCATGACCAGAACAGTTCTAGTTCATATTGATGGACTCCTGTAGGATTCCTGGTAAATACGGTGGAAGCAAATACAATACCAAGGAAAAGCAGCAGAAGCAATCCTGCAACAGCCTGAGACAGCGCAATCTTACCGCGCCCCACCAGTCTAAACAGTATGACCGCTACAACGAAGAAAAGTATAGAAAAGCAGATAATTTCCCGGATTGTCCATGCCCGGTTGTGTGTGATGAAAATCTGGTATAAATCCAATTCTTAAGTACCTCCGGCTGAATCACTCTTTATTCTGATTATACTACCACAAAGTTTTATGGTTCGCAATATACAAGAATTTAGTCTGACGGCTTTACGCTGATATATTCATTTGCTATAATATTTGTAGAATTAATTGGGAGGTATTGAACAGATTAAGAAAAAAGAAAGTGTTTTAAAATAAGAGACTGTTATTTCAAATAAGGCTTGTACCGTACCCCTGCAATATCTCCCTCAGATACTCCTTATACTCCTCCTGCACCTGCCTTGGTCCCGCTATCCTGAGCCTGCTGCCAATTCCCGTCACCCACCCAAAAAACTGCGGGCTCACCGCCGCCAAAACACGCACCCGAAAATAGCCATCCTCTGCCGGTACAATCATCACCTCTGTCCCGAATCTATCCAGGATTACCCCAATCAGCTCATTGCCACACTGCAGCGTAACCTCTTCATCATGTCCCCCGTACATGGAAAACGTCTTCTTGGAAAATTCCACAAGGTCAAAATCCTGAAACTTCTCTTTTCCTTTACGTTCCAACTCCGTCACGCAGGCCCGCTGCATCTTATCCACCCGATAATGCTTCATACAGTCAGCTTCTTCATCATAGGCAATCAGATAATAGTTGGCGTCGTCCCACGTCAGCGACCAAGGACTGACCCTGTATATAGCCCCCATTTTCTTCGGCTTTAACTCCTTCTTCACAGTCCATTCCGCATACTGGTACTGAATCTGCCTGTTCTCTAAAATGGCAGTATGAATCTGATCCACATTATAATAGATAGTCTCATTGCCGGTTTTGGGGCGGTTATAGATAAAAACATTCCTCTGAAGCTGTCTGGCGTCATGCTCACTGGCCAAACTCTCAAGCTTTCGAATCAATTCTTCGGATTTTCTCCGACTGATAAACTTCGAAGCCTGCACCGAATCCACCAGAAGCTTAAGCTCCGGCAATTCAAACTTCCGGCTGCCTATATAATAACCGCCGTTGGTTCCCTTTGACTGCAGAACCTCCAGTCCAAATTCCTTCAAAGTCTCAATATCATTATACACCGTCTTCCGGTCCGCTGACATCCCGTAGTCATGCAGGACTCTGTCTATATCCGCCGCCGACATCGTATACCTCTCATCCGTCTTCTCTAAAAGCATCTTCATAATATACAACATTCTCAGCTTTACCTGCGAAACTGCCATGCTCCAATTTCCTCCACGCAATCTTACTTTCGTAAATATTATAACACAGATTCTATGCATGGAGAATTAGTCATTCACTTAAAAATCATACTGGTCTGGATTCAATCCCGCTCTTCTCAAAACTGCCCGCCGCTCTTTTCTCCCCATCACTTCCAGTTCTTCTGCAATCAGCCCGGACAATTCGAACTCCGTCTTTTCCTCCTTGTCGGGCTCTTGCCGAAACAAGAAGCCCACCACCTGTCCAAACATATTCAAATCCTTCTCACATCTATAATCATATACAGAACCGATAACCTCTCTCATTATTCTTCCTCCAAAAATTCGCGGTAATCACTCTCATCTGCAAACAGAAGATAGCTTCCATTCACATATCCCATATAACCATCTGCCACAAAATATCCCTTCATACTTAGCACCTCCTGTTTTCGTGTTTTCCTTTGTTCTCTATTAGTCTACCAAAATGGGTGTCCAAAAATCTCCACACCCAGACTTTTTTCACGAATATTCTCCCGGAGGGTTTCTATGGAAGCGCAAAAAAATAAGGATACTTTCCTTATTATCAGGAAAATATCCTCATCCTTGTTATGGATGCATAATTATCTTTTTATACCGTTTCATTCAATCTCTTCCTTCTTCTCCTTTATCACCCCGTCGTCTCCTATTATCACACCATTAGAAAGCTCTTCCAGATAGTCATACACTTCCCTCTGCTCTTCCTTCTCCGACAGATACCTGGTGGTATATTCTGTCTGCTGACAGGGAACAAATGACATCTCCGACAGCCCCTCCCCGGTAATCTTAAGCTCCAACAGCCCGTTATATTTTGTTTCATGATTAAACCAGAAGTCCCCCATACTGTAGACGACAGGCTTTCCTTCCATATATTCCATACCTTGCAGTACATGCGGATGACCGCCAATAATTATATCCGCTCCGCTTTTTAGCAATTCTTCTGCCTGGTCGTGCTGGTAATCTTCGAACTGATCACTGTCCTCCGTTCCCCAGTGCACATAGGCAACCAGATAATCACATACGCGTGAAGCCTCCTTGATTACCTCCGCAAACTCTTCAGACTCATACATCAGAAGCACTCCCGGTTCATCCTCCTCGGCCTGCGGAGTATAACGCGTCTTCTCCGCCCGCGAAGCAGCCACATAACCAACCTTCACTCCATTTACCACAAAATAAACGGGCTGTTTCGCCTCTTCTATATTGCGGCCCCCTCCCACATAGGGAATCTTTGACTCATCTAGAAGTTTTACAGTATCAAGAAGCGCGTCCGCTCCATAGTCGTAGACATGATTATTAGCCAGTGAGACGATATCCGTCCCCATCTCTTCAATCAATTTCATCCTCTTTGGCTCTGCACGGAAAGTATAGTATTTTCCTTCCAAGGGCTCTCCCCTGTCGCTGATACAGTATTCGTGATTCAGCAAGAATACATCCGCTTCATTGGTGCGCTTAAGAATCTCCGGTGAAATACATTCGTCCAGCTTCCGGACCTCATCATAATAGTCAAGCACAAAATCATCTTCCGCTAAGCAGACGTCGCCGGCAAAAAGAAGGCTTGCCGCTTCCTTATCCTTGCCTTTTCTCTGGTAAATGTGATGTTTTGCGGATGTCTGCTCGTCTTTCAGCCACCCCTTATACATATCGGAAAGCACATGAAGGGTCTTCCCTGTTGCCTTATAAAAATCCTCCTCCTGTAACGTTGACTTCTTAAGCTTCCCGGTAATCTTCTTCCACGCATCTTCCCCACAGTTTTTGATAAACCATGATGAAAAGCCGGTCTCCTTCACATTTTCTCCTGTGTCTTTCACAAATTCTGCATAATATTGATCTAAGAGCTTTTCGCTCCCATCCTTCGGCTTTTCAGGCTCCTTCTTACCATGCCGGCACGATACCACAATCAAAGAGACTATGAGAATCACTGAGGCCAAAAGTCCACCCAGAACTACCGCTCGACGAATCAAAAGCCTGCGGCGTCTCCTTCGCCTGCGCTCTCTTAGTGTCATACGATGATAATTCTTCATCCTTTTTCCCTCACTCTTTACTCGCGTTCAATTTCGGCTGTTTCCTATATTCTAAAAAAGATGTCCTTGAATCCAAGGACATCTTTCTTGTCTTAATTGTTCTCGCCCGGTCTTGCACTTCTTAACTTGAAGTGTGCCACCAGAGACTTCAACAGTTGTGACTGGCTGGACAGCTCTTCGCTCGCCGCCGCACTCTCCTGTGCAGTAGCAGAGTTCGTCTGAACTACGCTTGAAATCTGATCCATACCCATTGTTACCTGTGTAACCGCCTCTGCCTGGCTGACTGCCGCAGTAGAAATCTTATCTACATATGTAACAGCACTCTTCGTACTGTCAACCGTCTCCGAAATTGCCGACGCAGTACGGTCAACAATATTCGTTCCATTCTCAACCGCAAGAATCGTACCCTCAATCAATGCCGTCGTATTACTTGCCGCCTCTGCACTCTTAGACGCAAGGTTACGCACTTCATCTGCAACTACCGCAAATCCCTTGCCGGCCTCACCGGCTCTCGCCGCCTCAACAGCCGCATTCAATGCAAGGATATTGGTCTGGAACGCGATATCCTCAATAGTCTTAATAATCTTACCGATATCGCCGGACTTCTGACTAATCTCACCCATAGCTGCAATCATATCCTGCATCTGCTCATTGGATGTCGCAAGCTTCGTCTGAGCCTCCATTACCTTCTCGCTGGCCTCTCTTGCATTCTCAGCCGTATTGTTAACTTCTCTGGAAATATCATTAATTGTAGCCGCCAACTCTTCTACTGAACTTGCCTGCTCTGTAGCTCCCTGTGACAATGCCTGTGCACCGGAGGATACCTGGTCCGCACCGCTTGCAACCTGGTCAGACGCATCATTAATCTGTCTCATGGTTGAGCTTAAGCTGCGGTTCATCCGGCGGATTGCCGCCAGCAACGGCTCGAAATCGCCTCTGTAATGCTCGTCATTAGCAAACAGATCAAAGTTACCATTCGACATCTCATCCAGCAAACGTGATAAATCAGAAACTACATTCTCTAATACTTCACAGGTCTCTTTAACGCTGCCCACCAATGATCCAAACTCGTCTGCGGATTCATAATCCAAATTCTGGGACATCTCGCCCTGAGCAAGCCCCTGCATTGCCTCTTCTACCTGATGTACCGGATATACAATTAGTTTTGTCACAATCCCACAGATAACCATCGCAAGAATGATAGCAACCACTGTGACAACCAACAGGATAATCATACTCATATTCGTCGTCTTCACACTTTCCTCTACTGTGTTAGCGCGAATATTAACCGTCTCTGTGTTCAAAGCATTAATCTCGCTAATTACATTGTCGAGAAGCGGTGTACATTCAGTCCTTACCTTCTCCGCTGCACCCATTGGGTCGCCGGACTCTAACTGTGCTACAATCTCTTCCGCAATTCCCATCCATTCTGTCAGCGAAGCTTCTAACTGTGCCACCTGCTCCTTATCTAAAATCCCAAGTTCCTTAATCTTCCCAAGGTTCGTCCGGATACTCTCTTCGTTCTCCGCAATAACCTGCAGATTCTCAGAATCTACAGCTCCGGCAATAACCATATCACGCATATCCTTCGCCGCTATAAACGTAGCGATTCGGCATGCTTTTACCGCATCGTCTGCCGCAACCGAGCCATTAACGAAGCCCGTCAGGTTGTCGCTTGCCTTCCTCAACTGTAATATGGAATAAACGGAAAGCAAGGCAGTCAATAATAGCACGATTCCAAATGCCACCAATAATTTCATTCTTATCTTCAAATTCTTAAACATCGCTATCTCCTTCTGTCTGTTCTATATTCGCAGTATCTTCCTCTGCATCTTTGTTCCGGGTGTCTCCGGCTTCTTTTTCCGGCTCCGTCTCTTGAGAATCTCTCTCTTCTTTGGCATCTTTGCCCCAAGTTCCACTCTCTTCCTCGGTATCCTGCTCCTGAGTACCCCCTTCGTCCTTCGCCTGTGGAACGATATCTCCAGATGTTTCTTCAGGCAGCTCTACTTCCTCATCCCTGTTTCTTCTAATCATTCCTTTCATCTTTTCTTGTATGTCTAACAATCTGACCCTTATCCGAAAACCTGCTTTCTTACACTTATTCCCACAGATTCTTCTGAAAAAACGCCAATTACGGATAATCCAACAGAATACAAGTAAATACGGATGTCTCTCCAATATGGGGAAAAATTGAATCATGTATTCTCTTGACGGGAACATCCATGCCTGCTTCCTCAAGGCCCATTCTTTATCCCGGTTCCGCCAGTAGAAATCCAGCCGGATCTTCTCACATGGCAGTAATGTCTCATCCAGATGCTTATTCTCACGGCCGTGTGAAATGATATACTCTTCCAACTCCAACGCCACTCCGTACTGCTGCTCCGCATCCTCTCCGAACCAGAGCGTGCCAAGAATATCCACTTGGTTGACAAATTCTTCCCAGTCTGCCTTATCCAACAATTCTTTTACAGCTTTCCACCGAAACTTCTCCCCAAGAAGCTTCCGAAACTGCCACAGGTCTAAAATGTCCCGTATCTTTAACTTACCCGTAATATACAGCTCCACCATTCTCGCAACCCGGTACAGGTACTCTTCCTCATTCGACAACATATGTATGGATTGATAAGGCTCCACGCACCGATATCTCTTGAGCGGTCCTGAAAAATACCGCAGAATCATTCGATTCTCAATCGGCATAGTATCATAGAACACAATCCTGATTCCCGGCACCCGTACATATAATATACCGCTGCAGGCCGAATCCTCTCTGTGTTCATAATCCATATCCAGCATGATCCTGTTAATTCTAGGCAGATCTTTCTTATCCACCAGAATCTCTATCTGCCTAATCTGCGCCATCTCCGGCTTCGGATACATCTCCCCTGCACTCGAATCAAGTAAAAACAGTGCTTCAATATTATATCTCTCTAACTGCCACTTTATGACTTCTTCTGCCTTCTCATAAGACTCATACAGAAGCAGCGACCTCTTATATTCCTGGTAAAACTGATCATTACAGTCTTCCGAGATATTCTTCTCAATTCCTAATAGTCCGACGTAGACAATGTTCACAATCTCCTGATAGTCAGAAACGTTAAGAACCGACTCCCATCGTATATGCTTGCGCATAGACTGAATCGGTTTCTGATTAATAATTGCTGCCAGCAATATTAACACATATCTGATCTCAAAACTAATCGTTCGTTTCCTCCCTTCCAGGCCCTACTAATTATAAAACGACTAATTACACCCTTTTATTAGATTATCGGACATTATTAGGCAAATATAACATATTTTCACTTTTTTTTTCTTCTTCTCCGAGAATTTTTCTCTCTGCAAAGATATCCATCGCCTTCTGATCATAGATTGACCGTTTTGCATCTACTGCGAGCCTTCCAGCTACTAATGTGATACACCGGCGCTTCATAATAGTCACCAATTCCCTTGCATGGCTGGCGACCAGAATGGTCATTCCCCGGTAATTCAACTCATCGAATAATTGCATCAAATCCCACGCCGAATCCGGATCAAGATTCGCCGTCGGTTCATCCGCAAGCAATATCTCCGGTTGAACGGAAAGCGCTCTTGACAGAAGCACCCTGGCCTGCTCTCCTCCCGAGAGCTCATCGGGAAAGGCATGGAACTTTCCTGCAAGTCCAACTAACCCCAAAACTTTAATGACCTTCGAGCGTATCCGCTCGTCTGCATTCCCGGTTGCAAGAATCGCCAACTTTATATTATCATAAATCGAGCGATCTTTCAATAGTCCAACTTCTGGTGACATAATTCCAAGCCTTCTCCGATGCATGGGAATCCGCTTTCGGTCCATTGTATCAAGCCTTCTGCCCTCGACGATAATCTGCCCGGAAGTTACCTCTTCCTGCTTCATAATCAGATTCAGAAGCGTACTCTTGCCGGCTCCGCTTTTTCCTACGATAAAAACGAATTCCCCCTTATCTACGGTAAAGGAAATGTCCTTCAGTGCGACTTGATTCTTATATTCTTTCGTCACATGGTCGAAAATAATCTGTGCCATATACTCCCACCTTAATTTTTTTCCCACAACTACCGATATTTATTATATACTATTAATTATAAAAACAGTCAATATAATTTCCGAAATATGGAGACAAACATGAAAAAGAAATTTATTTACGGAGGTATTGCCGGGATTTTGGCGGTCGCCTTGTTGCTGTGCATGCCATTTGCCCGGATAGACCTTGCGTCGGGCGCCCTCCCCGCGAATCCTGCATTGCCTGCCGCTGCTCCTGACCCGGACGAACCTTCCATTGTCACAGACGGCCAGTATTCCCTGACTGTGGAGAGCAGCATCGGAATGCTTACTTATTATAATCAGTCTGATACTCGCTGGGCTGAACACCTTTACGGTGGCCAAGACCCACTTAAAAAATACGGATGCGGCCCTACCGTCCTTGCCATGATTGTTTCCAGCTTCACCAACCAGACCCTTCCGCCCTCCGAGATGGCTGATTGGGCGGCTGCCAATCATTACTGGGCCCCCAGAGGCGGAACCGCACACAGTTTTATTCCGGAATGTGCCTCCGCTTTCGGCCTTCAGGCCGATTCCTTCCAGAATTTTACAGTGGACGGAGTTTTGTCTGAGTTATCCAGCGGCCATATCCTTGTGGCGTTGATGGGGCCTGGCCATTTTACTGGAAGCGGTCACTTCATTATTATCACAGATTATTGGACCGGCACTCAAGTACGTGTCGCTGACCCTGCAAGCCTTGAGAATACCCAGACTCCATGGGAGGTTCAGACGCTCTTAGACGAACTGAGCCATTCCGCTAATTCCGGAGGTCCGGTTTGGAGTATTTCTCCCAAGTAATCTGCAAGTTCTCAGTCACATATTTCATACGAACATAATTAAGAAAAGGCTGCCGGGAAATGTTATCTTCCATTTTCCGACAGCTCTTTTTTCTTTCTATTGCGCTGATTGATAATAAGAATCTTTTCCAGCCAATTTGGAATTTACTCTTTTGTCTATCTCAATCGTCCGATTTAATGCCTGCATCAACTGGCCGCTTAATTCGACAATCTTCTTTTCCTCAAAACTATCAGGAGGATACGCGCTCTCACCTTTCAGCCAACACAAAAGTTTCGCCTGCTCATCACCGCTTGACTGGATTAAAAGCTGAATCTCACCCTTTATCTCGCTGGTCAAATCCATCTCCTCCTGCCGCATCTTGATTAGAAGCTGCGCGGATTCCTGGTCATTCCTTGATAAAGCATCCCCAAGTTCTTTTGTCATTCGTTCTATCTCAACCATATGCATATAATTCCGCTGCACCCGTTTTAGAACTTCAGACATTAATTCTTCTCTGTTCTCCATGTGACCTCCCATCTACACAGAGGCCTTCTTACTGGCTTCTTTGAATGCATCCCGAAGTTCCGCAACCAGGGGCTTCAGTTCTTGGATTACAGCACTATTTCTTCCAGCTTGCAGTCTGCCCAGTTCGTAAAGAAAAAATTCGTACATTCTTCTCAGTTCATAGCTGATTCTATACTCCATATTCAGAGTTTTATTGAGATATTCTACTATCTCCCTCGACCTTTTCACTGATTTATCAAACAAATCATAATTCTTATCGTCCAGCGCGATCTGCGCCCTGGTGAGACGCTTGATTAGCTCATCATACAGGAGCAGAAGCATCTCACTGCGTGTCATCGTATTTACAGACTGCATCTTATACTGTTGATATCCGTTCTGATACATATTCTTCCCCTTTTTTAGTCTTAATAGCCTCCAACCTGGCTCAGCCAGCTACTCTGGCTATTCATCTGGGAGATTAACGTCTCCAGGCTTGTAAACTGCTTAATGTAGCGGTCTCTCTCTGTTTCCAGTCTCGTCTGAAGTTTTGTAATCGCCTTATTGATCTCCTGCAGCTGCTTATACATATAGTTCTCGGTAAGACTGATCGGGGAGCTCTCGGCGCCTGCCTTCTTAACTAAGATACCTTTTGACTCCCATGAACCTAAAGTATTCACATACTTTTTCATGGTATTCTTGAGGTTCGTCGCCATACCTGTAATAGATGAGCCTTTATCGTTGACTCCTTCCGGTGCGGTAAAGAGCTTCTCTACCTTCTGCGGATCCGTCTCGAGAGCTGCGCGAAGTTTTGTCTCGTCTAAGGATAATTTACCATTGTCGGAGTAGAGATTGGAAGTTGTGATTCCGATCTCGCTCATCAACTGTGAGTTTCCGCCGCTGATGATGAAACGAAGGTCGCTGCTTAAGGTTCTCAAGTCGCTGTCATTGTAAAGCATACCAGTCTTGGCCTTTTCTTCCCATAGCTTAATCTCTTCCTCGGACATCTCTTTGCGCTGCTCACTGGTAAGCGGCTGATAGTCTCTGTCTGGTCTTGTGGTTAACTGCTTGTTTACAACTTCAATCATCTTGTTGTATTCTTCAATCATGGATTTGATACCGTCTACAATCTTGTCGGCGTCTACGCGGGCGTCGATTCCTACAGCACTATCATTGTTAGTTGCTTTGGGCTTGTCAGTTGCCGGGTCTATATTCTCTGGCTCATAACCAAATTCTCCCTTTACTGCGATTGCAAGGCCGTCAACATTAAAAGTATTCGTATCACGATGCAGTTCAATTACTTCGTCTGAACCACTGAATTTCACTGCTACAATTGCATCTTGTCCCTGTTTATCAACACTTACTACATCATCCCCAAAAATGCCTTTTAACAGATTCTGAGCGTTTGCATCATTCCCATCAAACTTAATCGTTCCGCTTGCACCTTTTTCTTTTGCCGTAAATGTAAACTTATCGGCTGCCGTCTGATAGTTTACTGTTACATTGGTTTTCTCGTTGATTCTAGCCATCAAAGAGTTCATTGTATCATCATCAT
>CATLIP010000009.1 GCA_949957035.1 uncultured Lachnospiraceae bacterium | reverse complement strand
GTTTTTTTGACATAAGGAACCTTCCACGTTTTTTATATGTATATGCAGAAGAGGCGAAAGACATGCAGGATTTTTGGACATGCTTGTAAAACGGAAGAAATCCCCTTAGAATTGTCAGCGATTCCGACAGGAGACGATAGGAAAGATGTTTAGCAAAGAGATATTGTGAAAACTATACTTGACAAGCAAGGACTGTGTATGATAGGATTTTTGACATAACAATGGAAGAAAAAAGCGATGATGAAGAGAGTAAGTCCTTTAAAGTTTTACAGAGAGTTCCCAGAGAACCGGGAGGGGTATTTTGTCTTCTGCGGGTTCGGAACCATACTTGAGGCTGTGGCGCCCGAAGTGTGGGGATGCTGAGAGGGATGGATGGAGAAGGGCTGAAGATGGCTTCTGAGCAGCGCACCGACTAGAGGCAGATGATTCCTATATAGGCTGCGATGGGTTCGCCCATTATAGCGAGAGAGTGTTTTCTGGGATAAAGGCAGATGACACTTGCCGAGGTTCTGTCCGTGAGGACAGGATGAAGTAGAAGTGGTAACACGGTTAGATTCCGTCTTCTTGATATTATTTTCAAGGAGACGGTTTTTTTGTCAGATTCAGAAAGCCAATGGCGGCATGACGGGCTGACACAATGGAAGGGAGAGAAAAAAATGAGTGAAAAACCGAAGTATTATATGACAACGGCCATTGCCTATACGTCTGGAAAGCCCCATATCGGGAACACCTATGAGATTGTCCTTGCCGATGCAATCGCAAGATACAAGAGAAGTCAGGGCTATGAGGTGTTCTTCCAGACCGGAACGGATGAGCATGGTCAGAAGATTGAATTAAAGGCCGGTGAGAAGGGCGTCACGCCGAAGGAATTTGTTGATGATGTTGCGGGAGAAATCCGCCGAATCTGGGATTTAATGAATACTTCCTATGACAAATTTATCCGCACTACCGACGAAGAGCATGAGAGACAGGTTCAGAAGATTTTCAAGAAACTGTATGACAAAGGAGACATTTATAAAGGATACTATGAGGGGATGTACTGTACGCCCTGTGAGTCCTTCTTTACAGAGTCACAGTTGGTAGACGGAAAATGTCCGGACTGCGGCCGTGAGGTTCAGCCGGCCAAGGAAGAGGCCTATTTCTTTAAAATGAGCAAATATGCGGACCGCCTGATTGAACACATTAATACACATCCGGAATTTATTCAGCCGATATCGCGGAAAAATGAGATGATGAACAATTTCCTGCTTCCAGGCCTGCAGGATTTGTGCGTGTCAAGGACTTCATTTAAGTGGGGGATTCCGGTAGACTTTGATCCCAGACATGTGGTCTACGTGTGGCTGGATGCGCTGACCAATTATATCACAGGAATCGGGTACGAGTGTGACGGTGAGAGTACGGAGCAGTTTATGAAGAACTGGCCGGCTGACCTGCATCTGATAGGAAAGGATATCATTCGGTTCCATACCATTTACTGGCCAATCTTCTTAATGGCGTTGGATTTGCCTCTTCCGAAGCAGATTTTCGGGCATCCCTGGCTTCTGCAGGGAGACGGAAAGATGAGCAAGTCCAAGGGAAATGTGTTGTATGCGGACGAGCTGGTGGATTTCTTCGGAGTGGACGCGGTGCGTTATTTTGTGCTCCATGAGATGCCCTTTGACAATGATGGGGTGATTACCTGGGAGCTGATGGTAGAACGCATGAATTCTGACCTTGCGAATACGCTTGGGAACCTGGTGAACAGGACGATATCCATGACGAATAAATATTTCGGAGGCGTGGTTACGGATAAGGGCGCGGCTGATACGGAGGAAGAAAGAGCCGTTGACGCGGATTTGAACGCCGTTGTGGAGAATACGCCGAAGGTTGTGGCCGGAAAGATGGACGAGCTGCGGGTTGCAGATGCAATTACAGAGATTTTTAACCTGTTCAAGCGTTGTAATAAATATATTGATGAGACCATGCCATGGGCGTTGGCCAAGGATGAAGCGAAGAAGGAACGTCTGGAAACTGTACTTTATAATCTGATCGCGAGTATCAAGGCAGGGGCGGCATTGATTGAGCCGTTTATGCCG
This sequence comes from uncultured Lachnospiraceae bacterium, assembly GCA_949957035.1. The sequence continues at coordinate 15,844 of CATLIP010000009.1, read as the reverse complement.
GAAACCTCCGGGAGAATATTGTCACAGCTTGGAGACGGTAAGGTGACGGAGAAGCCGGAAATCTTATTCGCAAGGCTTGACGTGGAAGAGGTGATGAAGAAGGTGGAAGAGCTTCATCCGCCTGTGAAGGAGGAAGGGGGCGCTATAGATGCAGAGGCGGTGATTGATATAGAGGCGAAGCCGGAGATTACCTTTGAGGACTTTGGAAAAATGCAGTTCCAGGTAGGGGAGATTATTGCCTGTGAGGAAGTGAAAAAGTCTAAAAAGCTTCTCTGCTCTCAAGTAAAAATCGGCAGTCAGGTGAAACAGATTGTGTCTGGGATTAAGGCGCATTATAAGCCGGAAGAGATGGTGGGTAAGAAGGTTATGGTGCTTGTGAACCTGAAACCCGCGAAGCTGGCCGGGGTATTGTCTGAGGGAATGCTGCTGTGCGCGGAGGATGCAGACGGAAATCTGGCGCTTATGACACCTGAAAAAGGTATGCCGGCCGGGGCAGAAATCTGTTAAATATTTAACCGGAAATGTAATAAAGCAGTATATACCATGTCCCGGAATGGGAAATATCAAGAATGGAAAAGGAAGGATATGATATTCATGGAGAAAATAAGAATCGGAATTGTAGGATATGGAAATATCGGCAGAGGCGTAGAACTGGCCATAGCCCGCAATGATGACATGGAATTAAAAGCAGTTTTTACAAGGCGTGACCCGTCTTCTGTGAAGATTCATACAGAAGGTGCGTCAGTAAAGCATATGGACGACATGACATCCATGAAGGATGAGATTGATGTAATGGTGCTTTGCGGCGGTTCGGCCACAGATTTGCCGGTGATGGGGCCAAAGATTGCGGCCGACTTTAACACGATTGACAGCTTCGACACCCATGCAAGGATTCCGGAATATTTCGGCAATGTGGATAAGGCGGCGAAGGAAGGCGGAAAGATAGGGATTATCTCTGTGGGATGGGACCCGGGAATGTTCTCCTTGAACCGTCTGTATGCAGAGGCAATCCTGCCGCAGGGAAGTACCTATACCTTCTGGGGAAAAGGGGTGAGTCAAGGACATTCTGACGCAATCCGCAGAGTGGAGGGCGTGAAGAACGGTATTCAGTATACGGTGCCTGTTGAGGCGGCAGTAGAACAGGTACGCAGTGCAAGCGAGCCGAGTCTTACCACCCGGGAGAAGCATCTGAGGGAATGTTATGTGGTTCCGGAAGAGGGGGCAGACCTTGAGGCTATAGAGAAGGCCATTAAGACGATGCCGAATTATTTTGATGAGTACGATACAACGGTAACGTTTATTACAGAGGAAGAGTTAAAGGAGCAGCATGGAAAGATGCCTCACGGCGGTTTTGTAATACGCAGCGGAGAGACTGGGGAAGAGGGGAATAAGCATATTATTGAGTATTCTCTGAAGCTTGATTCGAATCCGGAATTTACGGCAAGTGTATTAATCTGTTATGCGAGAGCAGCGTATCGACTGGCGAAGGCGGGACAGTGCGGAGCAAAAACGGTGTTTGATATTGCGCCGGGGCTTTTGTCTGCGAAGACGCCGGAAGAACTGCGGGCCGGGCTTTTGTGATAATATTTTAAAAACTTCACATCCTATGATATGATTATGGCAAATTTAGAATCGAATTCTAAATTTGCCATAAAAGTTTTGGTTGATTATAAAATCCCATAGAGCTCTTTTGCATTAGCCTCTGTCTGTGCGATGACTTCTTCGCAAGTTATTCCTTTAAGTTTTGCGACCTCTGCGGCAACGTATTGGATATAAATGGAATTGTTTCGTTTTCCCCTGTAAGGCTCTGGCGCGAGATAAGGGCAGTCTGTTTCAAGGACAATAGAGGTAAGAGGAAGCTCTTCTACAGTTTCCTTTAATTTCCTGGCATTCTTGAAGGTAACTACACCGCCGACGCCGATATAGAAGCCCATCTTCACATACTCTTTCGCCATCTCTTTCGAGTAAGAATAACAATGGATTACCCCCTTTAAACCTTGAGCATACTTCTTCATAATCTCCATGGTGTCGCCTGCCGCCTCCCGGCTGTGGATTAGAACCGGAAGGTTTAACTGCCTTGCAAGCTCAAGCTGGCGAATGAACCATTTTTTTTGTAAATTGTGCGATTCATTGTCCCAGTAGTAATCCAAACCAATCTCTCCGACAGCGACTACCTTGTCTCTTGTAAATAATTCCTTCATACGAGCAAAAGATTCATCATCTAAATCTCCTACATTATCCGGATGGACTCCGACTGCGGCATACATAAAGGGATAGTCCTGTACCATATCGGCAATCCGTTTGCAGGAATTGTAAGAAGCGCTTACATTGACAATCGTTCCTACTCCGTTATCTGCCATGGAATGAAGCAGTTCTTCGCGGTCGTCGTTAAATTGTTTATCATCATAGTGAGCGTGTGTATCGAAAATCATAGGAATCTCCTTTTTAAGTACAAATATTCTTCTTATAACTCACCAACACCTTACTACATCTTTTCTATTTTCGCAAGTGCCCATTTTGTTTGATGGTTTTATAATACGGGGGTATCAGAACTCAACCTCGGTTACAATCTCGCCGGTATCATTGCATAGAATCGTATCATAAACATTCCCAAATCTGTAATGCAGTTCTGTGCGGTAGAGTTCCAGTTCAAAATACTGATTGGGCCTGTCGCCGTTCAAGCGCATGTGCTTTGATACAAATTCTTTGGCCAATTTTTCCCTGTCAATGGGGAGAAGGCTGTGGACGACGAGGGTAATCTCATTTTCCGTAAGATTGGGTGAAGACATGACCGTAGAGTGCAGGACCTCGTACGGCTTGGCTTCCTCCACCCCCAAAATCACCAACAGAATCACTGCGGGAATGATAGGAATCCATTTCTTTTTTTTCATAGGTGTATACCTCCTTTTCTGTGTCAAAGAGAAACTGTGCATTTAATTACAGTGTAATTTATTACATCTATTTTTTCAAGAAAAATCTGGGTATACTAATCGAAAAGGTGTAATGTGGGGTTGAAGTATGAAGAAAATAGTGATTGATATTGAGAGGGTTCTGGCTGAGAAGGGCGTCAGCAAGACAACGCTCTGTTACTGGTGTAGGCTGCAGCGTACTCAGTTGAATAATTACTGTAAGAATAAGGTAGTTCGCGTGGACTTGCATACGTTAGAGAAGATGTGTGATTACCTGAATTGTGATGTATGTGATATTCTTAAGATGGTAGAGTCAGAGGAAGAAGAAAAAGACGGCAGTGTTCAGTAGGATTACGGGATGCTGCCGTTTTTATATCGGAAACTTTATACGACAAAATTTAACATTTTAGGAAAAAATAGTAACGAAATTGTAAATTGTATTTAAAATCGAACAGAGATATTGTACAATAGTATGATAAAATAGAAGCAAGATTAGATAGGGCATCTGTGAGAGAGGGATTGATTGATGGGGAAAGTAATATTTCTGGACATTGACGGTACAATTAGGGATTTTGACGGTATAGTTTTGGATTCGGCAGTGGAGGCTGTTCATAAGGCAAGAAAGAACGGCCATGAGGTGTTCTTGAATACAGGGCGGTTATACTGCCGTATTGAGAAGAAGATACGAGATATTGGATTTGACGGAGTCATTGCAAGCTCAGGCGGATATATAGAGTATCATGGAGAGCGGATTGGGCATAAGTATTTCACGCAGTTGGCGTATATTGAGCTTATGAAGGATCTTTTAGAGCAGCATTGTGTGGTTGAGATGGGAAATAACAAGGAAAGTTATGTGCTTCAGGAGAATTGGGATGACTACTGCAAGATCTATACAGACTTGTGTGAGCTGCTTGGTGTAGATGAATCGGAGGCTTTGATGGCAAGGCCGGTGGAGTCGCTGCTGGAGGTGCCGGATGTGGAGCAGTTGATTGTGTTTAGCCGGGATGAGGTAAGCCGGGATATTTTATCCAAATGGGGATATTCTTTCCACATTACACACCTGGGCCTGCCTTATAAGGAGAGATGGGCGGGGGAGATTACACCGAACTATATCACCAAGGCAGAGGCGATTCGTCAGATTTTGAGAGTGACGGAATGTGGCAGAGAAGATGCGGTTGCAATCGGAGATGGGGACAATGATATTGAGATGCTTCGGTTTGCCGGGACAGGGGTTGCTATGGGGAACGGTTCTTCGTGGGTGAAGGAGATTGCGGATTATGTGACAGCGCCGATTAATGAAGACGGCTTATGGAAGGCATTTCGTTACCTTGGACTTATATAAAAGAAGTGTTGTCAAGTGTCGTAAATATAGAAATCAAGTAGAAAAATGTAGGCGATATTTGTTGAAAATTTTTTCATACTTCCTCTTCCCTTTCGCTCAAGTTTAGTGTATGATAGTACGTGACCCAACATATTGTGTGGATTCAAAAGGGAGTATCAATATTTTGTATGTGTGAAAGCGAGGGAATATAATGGGTGTGGACGTGAAGACGAATGTAATCAAGCGGAATGGTGAGGAAGTCCTGTTCGATTTGTCAAAGATTGTGAATGCAGTGAAGGCTGCGAATGGCGAGGTGGACAGGATTCATCAGATGAATGAATATCAGATTGTTGCGATTGCAGATAATATTGCCTCGAAGGTAGGCGAGTTACCCCATGCCGTGAATGTGGAAGACATTCAGGATATGGTGGAACGCGGCATTATGGAGATGCGTGGTTATGAGGTCGCACAGAAGTACGTACGATACCGTTATAGACGGGAATTGAAGCGTAAGTCGAATACGACGGATAACGGGATCCTTTCTCTGATAGAGAATATCAACGAGGAGGTCACACAGGAGAATTCTAATAAGAACCCTGTGATTAATTCGACCCAGAGGGATTATATGGCGGGGGAAGTCAGCAAGGATTTGTCAAAGAGAGTGCTGCTTCCGGCGGAGATTGTGAATGCACACGAAGAAGGAATCATTCATTTCCATGATTCCGATTATTTTGCCCAGAAGGAGCATAACTGTGATTTGATTAACCTTGCCGATATGCTCCAGAACGGGACGGTAATCAGTGAGACGCTGATTGAGAAGCCCCATAGTTTCTTTACGGCTTGCAACGTGACGACGCAGATTGTGGCGCAGGTGGCGAGCAACCAGTACGGCGGACAGTCGTTTACGCTGGCGCATCTGGCTCCGTTCGTGGATATCAGCAGGCAGAAGCTGCGCAAGGCTGTGATTGCCGAGCGTAAAGAGTGCGGCGAGAGTATGGATGAGGAGATTATCAGCAGAGTGACGGAGCGTCGGCTGAGAGAAGAGGTCAAGAGCGGTATCCAGACCATTCAGTACCAGTTGATTACGCTGATGACGTGTAACGGGCAGGCTCCGTTCGTGACGATATTTATGTATCTGGATGAGGTAGAGGAAGGTCAGGTGCGGGATGACCTGGCATTGATTATAGAGGAAGTATTGGTTCAGAGGATGCAAGGGGTGAAGAACGAGAAGGGCGTGTGGATTACGCCGGCATTCCCCAAGCTGATTTATGTACTGGACGAGGATAATGTGAAGGCTGGCACTAAGTACTGGCATCTGACGGAGCTGGCGGCGGAGTGTACGGCGAAGCGCATGGTTCCGGATTATATTTCCGCGAAGATTATGAAGGAACTGAAACAAGGAGACGTGTATCCTTGTATGGGCTGCCGTTCTTTCCTGACGGTGGAGGATGCGCAGAGGAATGAAGATGGAAGCCATAAGTTCTATGGAAGGTTTAACCAAGGTGTGGTAACCATTAATCTGGTGGATGTGGCTTGTTCTTCCGAGGGAGACATGGATCGGTTCTGGGAGATTCTGGACGAGCGTTTGGAACTGTGCCATAGAGGGCTTCGCTGCAGGCATGAGAGGCTTCTTGGGACGGTATCGGATGTGGCTCCGATTCTGTGGCAGTATGGCGCACTGGCGCGGCTTAAGAAAGGTCAGGTAATCGACGAGCTGTTGTTTAACGGGTATTCGACGATTTCCCTTGGCTATGCAGGGCTTTATGAGATGTGTATGCGGATGCTCGGGAAGTCCCATACTGACCCGGAGGCAAGGCCGTTTGCACTGGCAGTCATGCAGAGATTGAATGATAAGTGTAAGGAGTGGAGAGAGGCAGAGCATATCAGCTATTCCGTATATGGGACGCCGATGGAGTCCACGACGTATAAATTTGCCAAATGTCTGCAGAAGCGGTTCGGCATTATTGAGGGCGTTACGGATAAGAATTATATCACCAACAGCTACCATGTGCATGTGTCCGAGGATATCGATGCATTTAAGAAGTTGAAATTCGAGGCGGATTTCCAAAAATTGTCCCCGGGCGGCGCAATCAGCTATATCGAGGTGCCGAACATGCAGAATAATATTCCGGCGGTCTTGGCTGTGATGAAGTTCATTTACGACAATATTATGTATGCGGAACTGAATACTAAGAGTGATTATTGTGAATGCTGTGGATATGACGGCGAGATAACTATCAGGGAAGACGGAACAGGGAAGTTAATCTGGGAATGCCCGAACTGCCAGAATAAGGAGCAGGATAAGATGTTCGTTGCGCGCAGGACTTGCGGGTATATTGGGACGCAGTTCTGGAACCAGGGACGTACCCAAGAGATTAAGGACAGAGTGCTTCATCTGTAGGCAAGATAAGAGTAGATAAGTGAAGTGAGAATATGCATTATGGTAATATAAAAGAATGTGATATTGCAGATGGCCCGGGGGTCCGGGTCAGCCTGTTTGTTTCGGGGTGCAGGCACCACTGTAAGGGGTGCTTTAATTCAGAGACATGGGATTTTAAATATGGACAGCCTTACACCGAGGAGACGGAGGAAGAGGTGCTGCGGCTTCTGGAGCCGGAGTATATTCAAGGTTTTTCACTGCTGGGCGGGGAGCCTTTTGAGCCGGAGAATCAGGGCGTACTGACGGGACTTTTGAAGCGAATCAAAGAGAGATATCCTGCGAAGGATGTTTGGTGTTACACAGGATATCTGTATGATGCAGACCTTGTTAAGGGTGGGAAGGTTCATACAGATGTGACGGATGAGATGCTGTCTTATATAGATGTACTGGTGGACGGTGAGTTTGTGGAGGAGCTTAAGGATTTAGCGCTGGTATTTAGAGGGAGCAGTAACCAGAGGATTATTGAGTTGAAAAAGAATGCAGATAATGAGAATTCAGAAAGGAAGGAAAAGATATGAAGATTGCTGTAACATATGAGAATGGACAGGTTTTCCAGCATTTTGGACATTCTGAGCAGTTTAAGGTGTATGATGTGGAAGATGGAAAAGTGGTTAAGAGCGAGGTGATAGGCACCAATGGACAGGGACATGGTGCGCTGGCAGGCTTTTTGCTTCAGGGAAATGTTGATGTGCTCATCTGCGGCGGTATAGGCGGAGGAGCAAGGAATGCATTGGCAGAGGCAGGGATTAAGCTGTTCCCGGGAGCGCAGGGAGATGCGGATGCGCAGGTGGAGGCTTATCTGGCGGGAGAACTTAACTACGACCCAGATACAGTGTGCAGTCATCATGAGCATCAGCATGGAGAAGGTGGCTGCGGACACCACTGTGGATAATAAAAGAGAAGAAGAATCATCGGACGGTACGTTTTTACGGTTCGGTGATTCTTTTTTATTCATATCGATCTGCCGTATCTTTTTGCCTGCCGTGAGACTTTACACGTCTTTATTTATTCATTATAATAAGACCGAGATATTTCCGTTTGGAGGTAAAAGATGTGCAGAAGATTTTGATTGTGGAGGATGATGCGAAGAATAATGAGATGCTTAAGGAGTATCTGGAAGGCCAAGGGTATGTGTGTACACAGGCATTTTCCGGCAGTGAGGCAAAGCTGTTGTTCGATATGGATAAGTATGATTTGGTGCTTTTGGATTTGATGCTTCCGGGAATCTCTGGTGAAGAGTTGGTTTCTGTATTTTCTGAAAAAGCGCCCGTTATCGTATTGTCTGCCAAGAGTGGGTTAGACAGCAAGGTTGAGGTACTGTCGGCAGGAGCAGAGGATTATCTATGCAAACCCTTTGACCTGCCGGAGCTTTTAGTTCGGATACAGGTGCAGTTCCGCCGCCGGGAGAAGCAGAATCGGGAAAAGGGATTGGAGGATTCTAGGGTCTATTCTTACCGTGAATGGACCATGAATCCGGATACTCAGGAGATGACGGCTTCCGGGTGTCCGGTGGAATTGACACGTCATGAATTTCTGATTATGGAGTTATTGATACGCAATCCGAAACGGGTCTTTACGAAACAGATGATTTACGAGTATGCATGGGGAGAGGAATATCTGGCGGAGGATAAGACTATTAATGTACATATCAGCAATATCCGTTCCAAATTAAAGAAGAGCGGTACGGATTCCTATATCCAGACGGTGTGGGGGATGGGCTTTAAACTTTCTTAAACCTTTCTGAGTACTTTTTAAAAACTCCTGTATTAGACTTATGCTTGTAATCAGAACAGGATGTAAAAGAGTGCGGGAAAGGAGAAAATAGAAAGTGAGTGCAGAAAGATGTGCGTTTGCCGTAGAGACAACGGCCCTTACAAAAATCTATGGCGATAAGGCTGCGGTGAAGCAGTTGGATTTACGGGTTCGGGAAGGAGAAATCTATGGATTTATCGGCAGGAACGGCGCCGGGAAATCCACGACGCTGAAAATGCTCTGTGGGCTTGCAAGCCCGACGGAGGGGGAAATCCGATTATTTGGAAAACCAGTCAACGACTCTTTGGTGAGGCAAAGACTAGGAGTCTTGATTGAGTCAGCGGGAGCATACCCTCATTTGACGGCAAGGCAGAATGTGATGATGAAGGCAATATGCATGGGGCTTGCGGATGACAAGAGCGTGGATCAGGTGTTGGATATGACGGGGCTTGCAGATGCCGGAGGGAAAAAGGTGAAGCATTTTTCCATGGGAATGAAGCAGCGGTTGGGAGTCGCGCTTGCTCTGTTGGGAAACCCTGACCTTTTAATTTTGGACGAGCCGATTAACGGGCTCGACCCGGAAGGTATCCGGGAGTTTCGGTATCTGATAAAGGCTCTTCAGGAAGAGGGAAAGACGATTATAATTAGTTCTCACATTCTGGGGGAGCTTAGCAAGATTTCCACCAATTATGGGATTATCAAGGATGGGGAAATAATTGAACAGCTTACCAGGGAGGAGCTTGAAGAAAAGTGCCAGGACTATTTTAGGATTGAGGTGCAGGATGTAAGACGCGCCTTGGCGTTGATCCAGGAGACGTTCCCTAAGGTGCAGACAGAGGTGGCAGATGAAAGGGGAATCCGGGTTTATGGATTAGAGGATGGCGTCGAGGTGAACCGGATGTTGATTGAGAACCATATTTCGGTGTATGCTTCCGGGTTCCACCATATGGATTTAGAGGAGTATTTCTTATGCCGCATGGAAGGGGGGCGTCAGTATGTTTAATTTGTTACGTATGGATTTGTACAGGGTGAAGAGAGGTAAGTCTGTTTATGTCTGCCTTGGGTTGCTGCTGGTCATAACCGTACTGGCTTTTTGGCTCATGTGGCTGCTGGGGACGCCCAAGGGACAAGAGACTGCTTTGCGCATTGGAATGCTGACCTTGGAAGAAACGGCAGAAGCAGAGGGGATATTGGAGGGCATAGATTCCTTGGGGTTTTTCCGGCAGATTTGTCTGGACGGAGGAATGTATAACCTTGTATTCGGCGTCTGGGTTATGTTGTTCGTATGCGGGGACTTTCAGAGTGGTTTTATAAAAAATGTTTTGGCTCTGCATCAGAATCGGTGGAATTATCTGTGCAGCAAGGTCATAACGGTGTGTATTGTGGATTTTTGTTTTCTGGTGACACATCTGTTGTTTGCGTTGCTGATGAACCAGATGTTCGGGGAGCTGGTGCCATATGCCGGGTGGAAGGATGTCTTGTTTTATCTGTCGTGGGTGTGGTTCGTGACGTTGGCGTTTGCTGCATTGATTATCTGTATCTGTGTCCTGACAAGAAGCGTGGCGGCAGGCTCGGTTGCGGCGGTGCTGCTGGGCGGCGGCATTGTTGTGGTGGCGCTGTATGGGATACTAGATATGTTCCACATTGGCGAGTGGCTGAAATATTCGATTTATTTGACGTGTTCCATGGGATCGGGGAGATATATCTCGGTGAGGGATTTGTACGTATATGCGGTGGGATTTGGATTCCTGATTTTATATACTGTAATTGCAGGGATTGTGCTGAAGAAGAAGGATATATAGCAGGATGTGTGCGTCAGATGTGAGAAGACAGGAGGCAGGTATGGCGATTGTGCTTGTAGTATTGTGCGGTGTTTGTATTCTGACGGCGGTACAGTATATCCGCAGTATCCTTGCGGTGCGTTCTCTGCGTAGGCAGCTTGAGGAAATCGAGCGGGGCAGCCGTATGGAGATTGGCGTGGAGTACCGCCAGAGGGAGGTGCTTTCGTTATGCAGGCAGTTGAACCGGCTCAGGCAGCAATGGTTCCGGAATCAGAGGCAGTATGAGAAAGCGGAAAAGCAGCTGAAACAGAATATTACCAGTCTGGCTCATGATATCCGGACGCCCCTTACCGGGGCGGCAGGATATGTCCAGCTTGCACAGGAATGTGAAGATTCGGTGAAGCGGGAGCATTATCTTGAGACAGCGGACGACCGGCTGAAAGAACTGGGGGATATGCTGGAGGAGCTGTTTCTGTATACGAAGCTGACCAGTGTGGAATTTGAGCTGAATATGAGTGAGATACAGGTATTTCCCCTCCTTGGCGAGTGTCTGGTGGGCATGTACCGTCAGTTTGAAGAAAAGGGAGTCGCTCCGGAGGTGGAGTTTCAGTCTGAGGGATTTCGGGTAAAGGCGGATGAGGAATGTCTTAGACGGATTTTCCATAATCTGATTCAGAATGGCCTTTTGCATGGCAAGGGAGGGATTTCTATTCGGCAGAGGGGATGCAGCATATTTTTTGAAAATCTGGTATCTGAGACCAGCATGCCTGACCCGGAACAGATCTTTGACCGATTCTATAAGGCGGATTCGGCCCGGCGGAAAGGCTCCTCCGGGCTTGGGATGTTTATCGTTAAGGAATTGATGGAAAGGATGGGGGGACAGTCAGAGGCTAAACTTACGGGGCAAAGGCTTACGATTCGTCTGGATTTTCCAGAAGTGGGATAACGGTTACAAGAACCTCATCGCCGGGCTGCTTGCCGATTTTATTGCGGATATCTTTGCGGATTCCGATAATATAGCAGACAGAACCGTCGGCATTTTTAACGCCCATGTTCACAATGCTTCCTCGGTAGGGCTCTTTGTCGAAGGTGATCCGGGCTTTGATCCGGCCTTTCCCGAATTCCTTTTTGATATCAAGGGGAAACCGTACATATGCGCCGCCTTTGTCTGGTACGGCTTCTATGGTTGCATGAAATTCGTAGGTTTTATTGTGCATCTCCATTCTCCTTTTGTTTCCGTAAAGTTTTGTCCATGGCTTTTCCTTTTTTCTTTTAAATGTGCTATAGAATCCATTTTACGAAAAAAATGTGTTTTGTCAATCAATTTGCAGAAATATTTGCATACTCGATTGATTGATATCTTTTTTGGTATCGGTTATAATTAGACAAATCAAAAATTTATGGTCAAGGGGTGGGAAGGATGCCTAAATGTTTTAATGTAACAGGGCTGTGTGTGCCTGCAAAGCATTATATGGTGGATTTGAAGGAACGGATTGGACAGATTCGCAGGATGGTGGATGCCGGAGATTACTTTATGATCAACCGAGCGCGCCAATATGGAAAGACTACGACACTGACTGCGCTGGCGAAGGCATTGCAGCAAGATTATCTGGTGATCAGTCTGGATTTTCAAATGCTTGGAAGCGCTTCCTTTCAGACTGAAAATGTATTTTCCCTTGCATTTTTACAGCTTTTTTTACGGGAAATGATTCGGCATCCGGCGGCAAGAACGTCTGATATGGATAAATTGATTGCAGATATGCAGAGGATTGTCAGGGAGCGGGACGGGCATTTTGACCTGCTGGCATTGTTTGGATATCTCTTAGATGTATGCGGGTGTTCTGTGAAACCAGTGGTACTTATGATTGATGAGATTGACAGTGCGTCTAACAATCAGGTTTTTTTGGATTTCCTTGCCCAACTGCGTAGTTATTATCTGGAAAGGGACATAAAAGGAACGCCGGTTTTCCAGTCCGTGATTTTGACGGGAGTGTATGATATTAAGAATCTGAAAAGAAAACTGCGCGGGGATGAAGAGGCAAAGGTGAATAGCCCATGGAATATAGCCGCGGATTTTGATATTGAGATGGGACTTTCTAAATGCGGCATAGAGGAAATGTTGTGTGAATATGAGGAAGAACATCAGACCGGGATGGATACGGGAGAAATGGCTTCATTTCTTTACGATTATACATCCGGGTATCCGTATTTGGTATCCAGATTGTGTAAATTAATAGATGAGAAGATAGCTGTATGGACAAAAGAGGGATTTCTGGAGGCTGTCCGTATGCTGCTTTCGGAAAATAATCCTTTATTTGAGTCCTTGATTGGGAAATTAACGGATTATCCGGAATTGGAGCGTATGCTTAGAGAGCTTTTATTTATAGGGAAAACAATCAGTTATACGCCCACCAGCCGGGCAATCAATCTGGCGCTTATGTTTGGGTTCATAAAAAATGACAGTGGGAAAGTGATACCGGCTAACCGGATTTTTGATACGCTTCTGTATAATCATTTCCTTTCAGAGGATGAGACGTATGTATCAGATATGTATAAAGTGGCTCTTAGGGATAAGAATCAGTTCATTGTGGATGGACATTTAAATATGCGCAGAGTTATGGAGCGATTTGTGGAACATTTTCATGAGCTTTATGGGAATCGCCAGGAATGTTTTGTAGAGGAGGAAGGAAGACGGTATTTTCTTCTCTATCTTCGTCCAATTATCAATGGCGTGGGGAATTACTATATTGAAGCGCATACACGGAGTATGGGGAGAACGGATATCATTGTGGATTATTGCGGGGAACAATTTATTGTAGAAACGAAGATTTGGAGAGGAAATGAATATCATTCCCGCGGGGAACGTCAACTGTCGGGATATTTGGATGATTATGGACTGAGCAGGGGGTATATGCTTAGCTTCAATTTTAATCGGAAAAAGCAGATAGGGGTCCATGAAATTGTAGTTGGTGGAAAGAATATTATTGAGGCTGTAGTGTAGATGAAAATATCTTTCTGAACATGACATACTCTTGTCATGATTTTATGATATACTTATCCTATCAGCAGGCTGACGGACGAACTAGACAATGGGAATATTGTGTATACATATGAGTCTTTAGAAACCACATAAGAATGAAGGAAGGATGATAAAATCATGGCATTTGACTATAAGAAAGAATATAAGGAATTTTATCTGCCAAAAAGAAAACCAGAACTTATAACAATTCCTCCAATGAATTTCATCGCTGTGAGAGGCAAGGGGAATCCGAATGAGGAAGGCGGCGCATACAAGCAGTCAATCGGGCTGCTTTATGGAATTGCGTTTACCATAAAGATGAGTAAGATGGGAGACCATCGTATCGACGGGTATTTTGATTATGTTGTACCGCCGCTTGAAGGTCTTTGGTGGCAAGAGGGGACGGAAGGAATCGACTATTCCAGAAAAGAGGATTTTGAGTGGATATCCATGATTCGTCTGCCTGAGTTCGTAACATTAGAAGAGTTTGAATGGGCCATAGGGGAGGCGGAGGCAAAAAAGAAGACCGACTTTTCTTCCGTAGAATATTTTACCTATGACGAGGGCTTATGTGTACAGTGCATGCATATTGGCGCATATGATGACGAACCGGCGACCATAGAAGCAATGGATGCATTTGCCAAGGCACAAGGGTATCAGCCGGATATGGCCGGACCGCGTTTTCACCATGAGATTTACCTGAGCGATGTGCGCAGATGTAAGCCGGAGAATCTAAAAACAGTAATTCGGCATCCAGTGAAAACCGTAAATCTTTAAGATACGGGAGATACTACCGCGGGGCAGGAGGGGAGACAAAAGGATGAAGCTTGACCGGATGATAGGAATACTATCGATTTTATTACAGCAGGAAAAGGTGACGGCGCCGTACCTTGCAGAGAAGTTCGAGGTCTCCCGGCGCACTATTAACCGGGATATTGAAGCATTGTGCATGGCGGGAATCCCATTGGTAACAGAACAGGGGGCAAACGGAGGTATTTCGATTATGGAAGGGTATAGGATTGAGCGGACACTGCTCAGTACCTCTGATATGCAGGCAATCCTGGCCGGGCTTAGGAGTTTGGACAGTGTATGCGGTACGAACCGGTATGCGCAGCTTATGGAAAAATTATCGGCAGGAGCCTCGAACCTCCTCGCAGGAGATACACATATTCTGATTGACCTTTCTTCTTGGTACAAGGACACGCTTTCTCCCAAAATCGAATTGCTTCACAGCGCGATTATTGCCAGGCGGAAGGTTTCTTTCTGTTACCATGCGCCAAAAGGAGAATCAATGCGGACGATAGAGCCTTATGACCTGCTCTTCCAATGGGCCAGCTGGTATATCTGGGGATGGTGTGAAAAAAGGGAGGATTTCCGGCTGTTCAAGCTGGGAAGGATGACTGAACTAAAGCTGGGAGAGGTTTTTGAAAATCGTCCGAATCCGCCTTTGCCGGATTTGTCTCCGGAACGAGTATTTCCCAGCGGCTATCAGGTAAAGGCCATGATACAGCCGGAATATAAATGGAGGCTTGTGGAAGAATATGGGCTTGAGAGCTTTACCCAACAGCCGGACGGCACGTTGCTTTTTTCTTTTGGGTTTGCGGACAAGACAAGCATTGTGGGGTGGATCGCTTCCTTTGGGGGCGGGGCAGAGCTGCTTGAACCGGCGGAGTTTCGGAAGGATGTTTTGGAGTTTGCGGAAGGAATCTGTAGGAAATATCTTTGACGAGGATATAAAACTCTTTTAGATAGGTGAATAAGGTTGATTTCCGGATAAGGGTTTTTTATAATATAAATGAAACGTAATATAGACAGAATTTTCGGCGGGAGAGTTTATTAGAAGATGGGAGGATAATGCTGATGAATAACGCCGTTGAAATTATGGATATTGGCTTTGCATGCTTGGTTGAGAAACTGGGGGTCGTAAATGCAGAGCGATTTATAGCAATGATTAAAAGGGATAGTTTTGATTATACGATTTGGAGAAAAGAGTATTTTAAAGATATGGATTTAGAAGAAATTAGGAAAGAAGCCGTTGATTATAATAAATCCCATCCATTTAAAGGAAAAGCTGTCAGGCTCTAAATTTGGAATACCTAATAAGCCACTACCTATAGTGGCTTATTTCATCCATTCATTGAAGAAAGGAAGAGAAAGAACATGGCATCAAGAATTGAATTTGTAGAATTTATTGTGGACCAGCTGCGTGGAGCCGGTGAGATTACATATCGAAAGATGTTCGGAGAATACGGCATCTATTGCAACGGAAAGATTTTCGGCCTTATCTGCGACGACCAGCTATTCCTCAAGATTACCAAGGCCGGACAGGAGATATGTCCTGATTTGGTGGAAGCGCCGCCTTATGAAGGGGCAAAAAATTATTTTCTCGTGGAAGATGTGGAGGACGCAGACACGTTGACGAAACTTGTAAAAGCAACCTATCAAGAGCTTCCGGAGCCAAAGCCCAAGAAGCGTAAGGCAAAATAAGCACATATATTCAGGAAGGATATGGACACCATGCAGAAAATACTGTTACTGGAAGACGACAAGAGCTTGAACCGCGGGATAACACTGACTCTGCAGAAAGCAGGTTACGCCGTCGCCTCGGCATTTACGCTGGCA
>CATLIP010000008.1 GCA_949957035.1 uncultured Lachnospiraceae bacterium | reverse complement strand
GATACATGTACCGGATTTTTGCTTTTGGAGACGGAATTTCGGCAGGTTCCAAAGGCTCTTTGCAGATTCGTGCTCCATGAAATGCTTTGTAGAGCGGCTGGGAGAAGAAAGGATATAGGGAGTATTCATATAAGCGCAGTAGAAGAGCTGCTCAGGCGTCAGGTTGGCAGACAGATTCATCTGCCTTACGGCATGTGTGCAAGGCGTTGTTATGAGGGGATTGAAATATTTGTTCAGCCGCAGAAGATAGATCCAGGTGGACAAAACAGTTGCCCTGTCCAGTCAAGAGTATTTGAACGAACAGGAGATATGGTATTATTTCCAGAAAACCCCTACACGAAATGGTTTGATTATGATATAATTGAAAATACTGTTAAAATCAGGCATCGGGAGCCCGGGGATTATATTACGATTTCTAAAAACGGAGGCACTCAGAAGCTGAAACAGTATTTTATTAATGAAAAGATACCGAGCAATCTAAGGGACGGGATATGGCTTGCAGCAGACGGAAAGCATATTATGTGGATTGTCGGGTACAGGCAGAACCAGAAGTATCAGATAACAGACAAAACCAGGAGAATCCTGGAATTGAAATTTTACGGAGGACAAGACGATGGGAGAAAGCGTCAGAGTGATGATTTCAGAGACGGAGGTAACAAAGAGGATTGAGGAGATGGGTCGGCAGATTAGCGAGGATTACGCAGGAAAACAGATTCATTTAATCTGTATCCTTAAGGGAGGCGTGTTCTTCATGTGTGAACTTGCGAAGAGGATTAGCGTCCCTGTTTCCATGGACTTCATGAGTGTAGGCAGCTACGGAGATGGAACCACATCCAGCGGCGTAGTGAGGATTGTGAAGGATTTGGATGAATCGTTAGAGGGCAAGGATGTGCTTGTGGTGGAGGATATCATTGATTCAGGAAGAACGCTGTATTATCTGTTAGATGTTCTTAAGAAGAGGCGGCCAAGCAGCATGAAATTATGCACGCTTCTCGATAAACCCGACAGAAGGGTGCGGGATGTCAGGGTGGATTATGTGGGATTCGAGATTCCGGATGAGTTTGTGGTGGGTTATGGGCTTGATTATGCCCAGAAGTACAGGAATCTGCCGTATATCGGGATTGTAGAAGGCGTGGAATAGAAAGGGGCTTTGAGACATTGAATGATAGGAAGGTAAGAGGACTGAGCGGAGCCACGGTTCTGACGTTGGTTGTATTTCTGTTTGTGATTTTGTGGCTTACCAATCAGTTCGACCAGAAGGAAGAGGAGATAAACTGGAAGGAATTTCAAGAGCTGGTTACAAGCGATAAACTGGGAAATGTGGTCGTAAATCAGAACAAGAACGTACCTACAGGACGGGTGGAGATGGAGCTCAAGGATAAAGTGGGTGAGATAAAGTATCTCTATGTGTCGGATGTGAACGAGGTACAGGATTATCTGCAGGAGAAGAATATCAGTTATGAGATGCCGGACGTCCATGAGGACAGTTGGTTCGTGACTGTGGTTGTACCGGTTGTGCTGACGCTTTTGGGAGTGATGTTGATTTTTACGGTCATGAACCGTCAGAGCGGCGGCGCCAATGCGAAGGCAATGAACTTCGGGAAGAGCCGGGCAAGGATGAGCATGGGAGGCGACAAGAATATTACGTTTTCCCAAGTTGCGGGGCTTAAGGAAGAGAAGGAGGAGTTGGAGGAGATTGTGGATTTCCTCAAATCTCCGAAGAAATATATTCAAGTGGGAGCGAGAATCCCGAAGGGAGTTCTGTTAGTCGGCCCTCCGGGAACCGGAAAGACGCTGCTTGCCAAGGCGGTAGCGGGGGAGGCGGGAGTACCGTTCTTCACGATTTCCGGTTCTGATTTTGTGGAAATGTTCGTGGGTGTGGGCGCGTCCCGTGTCCGTGATTTGTTTGAAGAGGCAAAGAAAAATTCTCCTTGTATTATCTTTATCGACGAGATTGACGCCGTTGCGAGACGGCGCGGTACGGGAATGGGCGGCGGCCATGATGAGAGAGAGCAGACGCTTAATCAGCTTCTGGTTGAGATGGACGGATTCGGAGTCAATGAAGGCGTAATTGTAATGGCGGCTACGAACCGTGTGGATATCTTAGACCCGGCTATTCTGCGTCCAGGAAGGTTTGACCGCCGGGTTATGGTTGGAAGGCCGGATATACAGGGAAGAGAAGAGATTCTTAAAGTTCATGCAAAGGGCAAACCTTTAAGTGAGGAGATTGACTTAAGGCAGATAGCGCAGACAACCGCAGGATTTACGGGGGCGGACCTTGAGAATCTATTGAATGAGGCGGCGATTCTGGCGGCGAAGGAGAACCGTATTTTTCTGAAACAGGAGGATATCAAGCGGGCCTTTGTCAAAGTAGGAATCGGCGCGGAGAAGAAGAGCCGGGTGATTTCGGACAAGGAGAAGCGAATAACTGCGTTTCATGAGGCGGGACATGCGATTCTGTTCCATGTGCTGCCGGATGTGGGACCAGTTTACAGCGTGTCAATCATTCCTACGGGAGGGGCCGGCGGATATACCATGCCGCTGCCGGAAAATGACGAGATGTTCAATACCAAAGGTAAGATGCTTCAGGATATTACCGTCGCGCTTGGGGGACGTGTGGCGGAGGAGGAGGTGCTGGATGATATTACTACCGGCGCATCCCAGGATATCAAGCAGGCGACCAGTCTGGCCAAGTCTATGGTTACAAAGTTTGGTATGTCCGAGACAGTTGGTTTGATTAATTATGACAATGACAGTGACGAGGTATTTATCGGCAGAGACCTTGCCCATGCGTCGAGAGGTTATGGGGAGAGCGTGGCGACGACCATTGATCAGGAGGTTAAGAGAATCATTGATGAGTGTTATACCAGGGCAAGGGATGTAATTAAGAAATATGATAATGTTTTGCATGCATGCGCAGACCTGTTGCTGGAAAAGGAGAAGATTTCCAGGGAGGAGTTTGAATCATTATTTGCAGGAGAGGTTTCTGAAGCTTAGTAAAACAGAATACACAAATAATAATTAGGGGGATTACGTATGAATACACAGGCATTATTTTGTGATGGCACAGCAGGGTATGTGATTCCACAGGAGCCCCGTGAGAATGAATCTGTAAGATTACGTTTCCGCACAGCGAAGGATGATGTTAAGAGAGTACGCCTTATGACGGCTGTGGGCGGTTATGATTTGGCGAAGGAAAAAGACAACGACAGTGACAGTGAATTTGATTATTATACGGTAACATGGAGGTTGAATGAACATCCGTTCCGTTACTGTTTTGAGATTCAGGATGAGGAAGAGACATACTACTATGGAAGATGCGGTGTGTCGAAGGAGGTAGTGGAGTTTTACAATTTCGTGATTGTACCGGGATTTTCCACACCGGACTGGGCCAAGGGCGCGGTGATGTACCAGATTTTTACAGACCGTTTCTATAATGGCGACAAGTCCAATGATGTTGAGGATAATGAGTATTATTATATCGGCGGGTACAGCAGAAAGGTGACGGATTGGAATAAATATCCTGCTGCTATGGGAGTTCGTGAGTTTTATGGCGGCGACCTTAAGGGAGTCATGGAGAAGCTGGATTATCTGCAGGAGCTGGGAGTAGAGGTGTTATATTTCAATCCATTGTTCGTTTCTCCGTCAAATCATAAGTATGATATCCAGGATTATGATTATATTGACCCTCATTATGGTGTGATTGCGGAGGATGGCGGAGAGGTTCTGGCAGAGGGAGAGACGCAGAACCGTAAGGCGACAAAGTATCAGAAGCGGGTTACGGATCTTAAGAATTTAGAGGCAAGCAATCAGTTGTTTATTGAGCTTGTGGAAGAACTGCACAGGCGTGGGATGAAGGTTATTCTGGACGGTGTGTTTAACCATTGTGGTTCTTTTAATAAGTGGATGGACCGGGAGAGGATCTACGAAGGGCAGGAGGATTATGAGCCGGGGGCTTATGTATCTTGTGAGAGTCCGTATAAAAGTTATTTTCATTTTAACAATGACAGTGCAAAGAATTGGCCTTACAACCACAGCTATGACGGGTGGTGGGGGCATGATACGCTGCCGAAGCTGAATTATGAGGATTCGGTGAAGCTTGAGAATTATATTTTATATATTGGAAGAAAGTGGGTGTCTCCTCCTTACAATGTGGATGGGTGGAGGCTTGATGTGGCGGCTGACTTAGGACAGTCTAATGGATACAACCATCATTTTTGGAAGAAGTTCCGTAAAGCCGTCAAGGATGCGAATCCGAATGCGCTGATTCTGGCAGAACACTATGGAGACCCAAGTGAGTGGCTGCAGGGTGACGAGTGGGATACCGTGATGAACTATGATGCATTTATGGAGCCGGTTACCTGGTTTTTGACAGGGATGGAGAAACACAGTGATGAGCAGCGGGAGGAACTGCGTGGCAATACAGATAATTTTGTGGGGTCTATCACCCATCATATGGGGAATATGCTGACGCCGTCGCTGCAGGTGGCTATGAATGAGTTGTCGAACCACGACCATTCCCGGTTTCTGACGCGTACCAATTACATGGTGGGGCGGGTGGATAATCTTGGGCCTGAGGCTGCCAATGAGTATGTGAATCTGGCTGTCATGCGCGAGGCGGTGGTAATGCAGATGACGTGGATTGGCGCGCCTACGGTATATTATGGCGATGAGGCGGGCGTCTGTGGATTTACAGACCCGGATAACAGACGGACGTATCCATGGGGGCATGAGAATAAGGAACTGATTGCCTTTCATAAGGATATGATTCGGATTCATAAGGAGCATCCGGCGCTGCGTACAGGGTCGCTGAACATATTGAACGGTTCGATTCATGTGTCTAACGGAGAGGAACATAATGTACTTGCGTATGCGCGGTTTGCGGGTAAGGACCGGATTGTGGTCATTATAAATAATCGGTGCGAGCTTACGGAGGTGACTGTACCGGTGTGGCTTGCAGAAGTGCCGATGAAGTGCAGGATGGAGAAGCTGATGTATTCTTATCAGGAAGGATATTCGGTGGATTATGAGGAATATCTGGTTGAGGACGGAGAAGTGGTTGTGAATATGGGAGCGTATTCAGCGTTGGTGCTGTGCGGATAAAAAGAGGGTGCTGATGCGCCCTCTTTTTAAAATATATCGGTTTCTAAATTGAAAAGTTAATATAATTGGACTATAATGAATTTTAGCATGTAATTATGCAAAATATGGAAGAAAGGAGAGAAGGTTTAACTAAGTAATTGTAAAATTTTGTGAGATAAAGGAGGAAAAAATGAGTAAATGCAAAAAGCTCTCACCTAAAATCTCAGTCTTTGTGCTGCTGGCAGCGATGCTGTTTTCGATGGGAAAGCCGGTCAGCAGTTATGCACAGGATGAGATTACAGAAGAAAGAGAGCAAAGTGAGGCTGTACAGGATAAAGTTGTACTGTCGGATGATTTGACCAAGGAACTGGAGAAAACGGAACTGGAGGAGAAACCAAAAGAAATTACCGGGACAGAAGAGCAGGACGGTGAAAATGAAGAGGCCCCGCCGAAGGACGCCGCTTATGACACGAACAAGCCGGTAATAGAAGGGTTTGAGTTTACACAGCAGGGAAAGACGCTGAAAAAAGGCGATACGCTTGAGTTTATTTTGGATGCTTATGATGCGGACAGTGGGATTAAGACTATAAGGATTAGTCTTAATAGTGGAAGCGATTGGAATACCTTGTATTGGGATTCTAATGAATGGAAGCATGACGAAAGTACGAATCAATATATCTGTGAATATACTTTGACCAGTGTAAATACTGAAAAAGTAAATATTACAAGGGTTGAAGTTATCGACCAGAGCAGCAACTATGCAGAATGGCCGGTGAACGAAGACAATGAGTATAAATATTGGTTTAATACAGAGGAAGATGAGCCGATTAAGGTGAAAACCATTGAATTTGAGCAGAATGGGAAGGTGTTAACTGAGAACGATAAGGGCCTTATGACATTCGAGCTTGAAAAGGCAATTGAACAAACATCCTTTAGTGTATGCTTTAGGCATGAGAAAGGGAACTCATATCAATTTAGCGCAAATCGTTCTGATGCAGAAAACATATATGAAGTGGAATTTGAGGCCAGATACTTTGCAAATGGTAAGTGGACGCTGGACTATGCAGAAATTTATGAAGGTACTTTTAGCAGAAAATTGCTGATTGAAAATCCGGCGGCATACAGCTTTACAGTGGAAAAGGCGGAAGAAGAGACAGATAAGGAAAAACCGGTTATTCAGTCAATCAGTATGGATAAGAATGGAGAAATCTGCCGTGCCGGAGATAGCGTTAATATTACGGTTGAGGCGACAGATAATGAGAAGCTGAGTGAGTATGGAAGTATTCACTTTAATTCTACGGCAGATATTTCTGATGGATATAAATCCGTTGAGTTGCAGTATGATGCGGTAGGCAAGGTATATCGAGGAACATGGGAAATCACGAAGGATACCTATCCCTGTGAATGGTATGTTTCAAGTATGAGTATTTATGACGGTGAGAGCAATTATGCCGATGACAGTAAATTTACATACGAAGCAGGCTACCCGTATTATATCAATGTTTACAATGGAACTACATTTGTGCAGCCGTCCTACAATATCAGCATTAACTTCATGGCTTTAGATGAAAACGGAAGCTGGGCGTCCATTCAGCAGATTCAGAAGGACAAGGTAGTACGCCGTCAGACATTGAAGGAGCTTGGAATTACATTCCCTGAGGTGAGCGTAAAATATCAGGATTTTGAGCAGGTAGGATGGGTAGATTATTCAGGAAACGCTGTAACAGACGAAATGCAGATTATAGGAAACATGGGCTATATGACTGTGTACGCCAAGTACGATAAAGTCCTTGTGGAGGCAAGCTACAATTACGTAAGTGAGAATGGCGGATATGGATATAACAGAGTTACAAAGGCATATCCGGACGGAACTACTTACGGTGAAGTAAAAGCTGATTTCATAAAAGCGGAAGCGCCCCAAGATAATCATAAAGAATTAACGTTCCAGGGATGGAAAGTACAAAGTAGTAATGGATATGAAGACGATGAACCGCTGCGCAGCAGTAGGAATTATTTATCCCTTTCGGCAGAATATGATAAGGATTTCGTAAGATTTTACTATTCCTATCCGAATAAAGACGGCGGATGGGTAAGCAACGCAGAAAATCCGATGATAATGGAGAAGGGCAAGACATATAAAGAGGCTCTTGACGAAGCAAGAAAATACAGGCCAAAGGATTTGAAAACAGAGTCCTTTGAAAAGTGGGTATGTCAAGACATGATTAATGAAGATTCGCCTGTTTCCAGTGACGCAACGATTTTTTTCAATGCAAAATATGAAGGAAAAATGGCTTTGGTTGTTTACAGGTTCTATTACAATGAGGAAGGACGCCGTACAAATCAACAGGATGTAATCTTTGCAAATGACGGCGCAGGAAAAGAAGAAGTCCAGAAATTACTGGATGGATTAGATACGCCTGAAATGTATAAGGACTTGAGGTTCAAAGGCTGGGAAGCTATCGATACTGAAATATTTAATAGTGCGTCTATACGTGTAAATGCAGAATATGAAAACTTTATTGTCCGCTATCTGATTGACCCGATATTCAGCACAGATACATATACGTACGGATATGATGAAAACAGTTTAGAAACGGTTGTCTGTCAGGTTGCAGAGCCGGGAGAGGTGGTTTCAATTCCGGAGTCTTTTGATGGATATGAGAATGTGACATGGGTATATAGACCTGCCGATACAGATACTTTTGAGGTAATCCAGCATATGACATTTATGGGTTATGGACAGAAAACAGGTGAAGAGCCCTCTACTCCGGTAGAACCCGAAGATCCGAAACCGGAGCAGCCGGAGATTCCAGAGATTCCGGAGATTCCGGAGATTCCGAAGCCGGAACAGCCGGTGGATCCGTCAATTCCGGCAGTTGGTACGCGTCCGTCGCCGGAACTGATTGAAAGTGTTGTGAACTCTATTGACATTACGCCGGAGGGTGAAACGATCCAGGTAGATATGGGAAGCGCAACGACTGTTCCGAAGGAGATTCTGGAATCTGCAAAGGGAAAAGATGTTGATATCCAGTTGAATATGGATGGATATTCATGGACAATTAATGGAAAGGATATTTTGTCTAAGAACCTTAAGGACATTAACCTCCAAGTTATTATGAATACGGATAATATTCCAAATGCAACAATCCAGAAGCTTGCAGGAGATAATCCGGTTAAGCAGTTATCTCTGGCCCATGAAGGAGATTTTGGATTCAAGGCATCTCTCACTGTGAAGATGGGAGAAGAATATGCAGGACGATACGGCAATCTGTTCTATCATGACAGTGCAGGAAAGATGACATTCATTGACGCCGGGACAATCAGACCGGACGGTATGGTGACATTAGGATTCAGCCATGCATCAGATTACCTGGTTGTTATGTCCAAGGATAAAATGGCTCAGTCAAGTGTGCCTTCAGGAATGCAGCCCACCGGAAATAACGGAAACGCTAATGGCAGCAGTAACGGCAGCAGCAGTAATGTCAGAAGGAGTGCAAAGACTGGGGATAGTAATGAAATTATGATGCTGATTCTGTGCAGTATGTTAGCTTTGGGTGTGATTGTATACATCAAGAGACGTAAAATCGCATAGAAGCGTGTTAACAAAAAAGAGGACTGTCCTTGAACAGCCCTCTTTTTTTATTTTGTCAAAACTTCAATTCCATTGTCTGTGACAAGCACCATGTACTCTACCTGTGCGGATAATCCGTCATCTATGGTGTAAACGGTCCAGTCGTCATCCTCGTCAACATAAAAATCGGGACTTCCCTCATTAACCATGGGTTCAATCGTGAACATCATGCCAGGGACAAGGACCATCTCACTGCCTTTGGGAGTTACATAGCTGACGAAAGGCTCTTCGTGGAAATCCAGACCGATTCCATGTCCGCCGATGTCCTCCACTACGGAGTAGCCATGCTTTTTGGCGTGAGTATGAATGGCGTATGCAATATCGCCCAGATGTCCCCAGGGCTTCGCAGCTTTTAAGCCCAGCTCCACACATTCCTGAGTCACACGCACAAGTCTTGCGGCTTCCGGTGAGATATTCCCGATAGTGAACATCCGGGAGGCGTCGGAATAATAGCCGTTAAGAATGGTGGATACATCTACGTTGAGAATATCTCCTTCCTGAAGAATCTCATATTCACTGGGGATTCCATGGCATATGACGTTATTGAGAGAAGTGCATACGCTTTTAGGAAATCCGTCATAATTGAGCGGGGCCGGAATCCCTCCATGTTCTGTGGTAAAGTCGTAGACCAGACGGTCGATTTCTTCCGTACACATGCCTTCGTGGATATGGGACGCTACATGATCTAAGACGGCGGTGTTAAGCGCCGCACTTTTCTTAATGGCTTCAATCTGGCGAGGCGTTTTGAGCATGGAACGTTTGGGGACGATTTGGCCTCTGGCGGCCAGTTTCCATAATTTTATGTCTAATTTATCCAATGTAATACCTCTTTCTGACTGAACATTTGTGAAATATAATGTTCAAATATGTTCTCGTTTATATTATAACACCTTTGTCAAGAGGGAAAATTTGTAAGCATTTTGTATATTGCGGGAAAAAAGAGGATATTGTATGTACACAGAAAATAGGTTATAATCAGAATAAGTGTTCAGCAGCGCAAGATTACCGCTGCCCATACGACACAAAGAAAGTTGAATGACGGAAAGAAGAAAGGAGCGCCACATGTTAAGAATAGGAATGCTTACAAGCGGAGGAGACTGTCAGGCTTTGAACGCCGCTATGCGCGGCGTCGTAAAGGGAATCTGTTCCAAGAGGGACGATGTTGAGATTTACGGATTTCAGGAGGGCTATAAGGGACTGATTTATTCAAACTTTAAGATGCTGACTTCCAGAGATTTCTCGGGAATACTTACCGTAGGAGGGACAATTCTCGGGACTTCCAGACAGCCGTTTAAGATGATGCGGGTGCCGGATGAGAATGGCCTTGACAAGGTAGAGGCCATGAAGCATACATATCATAAGCTGAACCTTGACTGCCTGGTCGTGCTTGGAGGAAACGGTACGCACAAGACGGCGAATATGCTGAGGGAAGAAGGGCTGCATATCATTACTCTTCCCAAGACTATTGACAATGACCTGTGGGGGACGGATATGACTTTCGGTTTCCAGAGCGCGGTGGATATTGCTACGGATACCATTGATAAGATTCATACTACCGCCACCTCCCATAGCCGGGTATTTATCGTGGAGGTAATGGGACATAAGGTAGGATGGGTGACACTGCATGCGGGAATTGCAGGCGGCGCCGATATTATCATGCTTCCTGAGATTCCTTATGATATTAATGTGGTTGTAGACGCCATCAATAAGCGGAAAGCCGCAGGAAAGAAATTTACAATCATTGCGGTTGCGGAGGGCGCTATTTCCAAAGAAGATGCGAAGCTGTCAAAGAAAGAATTGAAAGCAAAGAAAGAGAAACAGAAATATCCTTCTGTGGCCTATGAGGTAGCGGAGAAGATTCAGAAACGGACGGACCAGGAGGTGCGTATCACTGTTCCGGGGCATACCCAGAGGGGCGGTTCTCCGTGTCCATATGACAGAGTACTTTCAACAAGACTCGGCGCAGCAGCGGCAGAGGCAATTCTGGACGGCGACTATGGATATATGTTGGGTGTAAAGAAGAATGAAATTGTACGTGTTCCCCTTTCTGAGGTTGCCGGCAAACTGAAATACGTAGACCCGAAATCAAGAATCATTAAAGAAGCCGAGATGACAGGAATCAGTTTTGGTATAAAATAAGATATTTGGGAGTAATATAAGGGGAGTGTAAAGAATGTCATATATGGCATTATACCGGAAGTTTCGTCCGGATGAGTTTGAGGATGTGAAGGGTCAGGACGCTATTGTGAAGACCTTGAAGAATCAGATTAAGGCGGATCGTATCGGACATGCCTATCTGTTCTGCGGGACGCGGGGGACCGGGAAGACGTCTGTTGCTAAGATATTTGCAAAGGCAGTGAACTGTGAGCATCCTGTAGATGGAAGTCCTTGCAAAGAGTGCGATATGTGCAAGGCGATTGCGTCGGGGGCGTCCATGAATGTGATTGAGATTGACGCGGCGTCTAATAACGGCGTGGATAATATTCGGGAAATCCGGGAGGAAGTGGCGTACCGTCCTACAGAAGGGCGGTACAAGGTATATATTATTGATGAGGTCCATATGCTTTCCATAGGGGCTTTTAATGCATTGTTAAAGACACTGGAGGAACCGCCGGAATATGTAATCTTCATTCTGGCGACGACGGAGGCCCACAAGATTCCGATTACGATTCTGAGCCGGTGTCAGAGATATGATTTTAAAAGGATTACCATTGAAACCATCTCGGAGCGTCTTAAGGAGTTGATTGAGAAAGAGGGGCTGGAGGTGGAAGAGAAGGCTGTGCGTTATATCGCGAAGATGGCGGATGGATCTATGCGTGATTCCTTGAGCCTTCTGGACCAGTGTGCAGCGTTTTATATCGGTGAGCGGCTGACTTATGACCATGTATTAGAGGTTCTGGGAGCTGTGGATACAGAGGTATTCAGCCGGCTTTTGCGTAAGCTTATTGCCATGGACGTACATCGGGTCATAGAGATTGTGGAAGAGTTGGTGATGCAGGGAAGGGAACTGTCTCAGATGGCGGCAGATTTCACTTGGTATCTGCGTAATCTGCTGCTGGTTCAGGGGTCAGACAATATGGAGGACGTTCTGGACGTGTCCACAGAGAATTTGGTTCAGTTGAAGGAAGAGGCTCAGATGCTTGATAGCAGTACGCTGATTCGGTATATCAGGATTTTTTCAGAGCTTACCAATCAGTTGAAGTATGCGACGCAGAAGAGAGTGCTTCTGGAGGTAACATTGATTAAGCTGTGCAAGCCGGCAATGGATGTGAATCAGGATGCGCTGTCAGACCGGATTCGGGCAGTTGAAAAGCAGTTGGAGGCAGGAATACCGGTACAGGCGGCGAAGGCAGTCTACGCTGAGCGGGAGGAAGAGACGCCGGCAATGCGGGTCAAGCCGGAGCTTCCTAAGGCTCTCAATGATGATGTAAAGGCTGTAGCGAAGGACTTTCGTTCAATTATAAATGGGGCCTCCCAGATGTTGAAGGTGTATCTTAAGAAGGCAAGGCTCAGCGCAGGGGAAGGAAACCGTCTGCTAATCGTCATGCCGGATGAAATGAGTGCAGGCGTGGTGGGCTCAAAGGAGCATATGACGGAGATTTCTGAGCTGATTCAGGAGAGGATTGGCAAGCAGGTAGAGATTGAGGTACGGCAGATGGAAGAGGGTAGAAGATTTGAAGACCATTTTGTGGATATTGAGAATCTGGAGAGTTTAATTAACATGGAGATTACCGTGGAAGATTGAGATTGTAACATCAATAGATATAGAAACCAATAGAACAGAAATCAGGAGGATATGAATTTATGGCAAAAAGAGGTGGATTTCCAGGCGGCGGAGCTATGCCGGGCAATATGGCGAATCTGATGAAGCAGGCTCAGAAGATGCAGCGGCAGATGGAGGAGCAGGCGAAGGAGATGGAGACGAAGGAGTTCAGTGCGACTGCCGGCGGCGGGGCAGTGGAGGCTACGGTTTCCGGGACAAAGCAGCTTCTTAAGATTAGTCTGGACGAAGAAGTCGTAGACCCGGATGATATCGAGATGCTGGAGGACTTGATTGTAGCGGCAGTGAATGAAGCTCTTGAGAAGGTGGATGATGCTTCTGCTTCTGCAATGTCGAAATTTACCGGCGGCATGGGCGGACAGATTCCGGGATTATTTTAATACAGGAGCTTGAGGGATGGATTACTATAGTAACCAGATAAGCAGGTTAATTGAAGGGTTGTCATGTCTCCCGGGTATTGGTTCAAAGTCAGCGGCAAGGCTGGCTTTTCATTTGATACATATGCCGGTGGAGGAGGTGGAGCGGCTGGCTGCTACAATGGTAGAGGCGAGGAAGAATGTGCGTTATTGTAAAGCCTGCTGTACACTGACTGACCAGGAATTATGTCCCATTTGCAGCAATGGCAAGCGGGACCATAAGACGATTATGGTGGTGGAAAATACCCGGGATTTGGCTGCGTATGAGAAGACGGGGAAATATGACGGGGTCTACCATGTGCTTCATGGAGCAATCTCACCGATGCTTGGAATCGGCCCGGAAGATATCAAGTTGAAAGAGTTGATTGAACGTCTTCAGGGAGATGTGGAAGAAGTCATCATTGCCACCAATTCCAGTCTGGAGGGGGAGACGACGGCTATGTATATCAGTAAACTGATTAAGCCGGCAGGAATCAAGGTCAGCAGGATTGCAAGCGGAGTCCCTGTGGGCGGAGATTTGGAGTATATTGACGAGGTAACGCTGCTTCGGGCATTGGAGGGGCGCACACGGCTCTGACACAGATGCACAGGGCGGAGGTGGAAAGATGAAGAAGAAGGTCACATCTACAGATATCGCGAAAGCGGCGGGAGTTTCCCAGTCTACTGTGTCGATGGTTTTGAATAAGAAATATAATGTTTCATTTTCTAAAGAAACTATAGACAAAGTAGAACATGCGGCGAAGGAGTTAGGATACGTCCCGCCAAAGCGCAAGACAAAAAAGGGAACAAAAAAGGAAAAGCTTTTGGTGGTGTTCTGTTCAAACCTGACGAATCCTTATTATGTCATGCTGCTGCAAGGTATTGAGCTTCGGGCAAAAGAGCAAGGCTTCGGGCTGTTCGTATGCAATACCCAGCGGGATTTGAAGATGGAAGAGCGATATCTGAAAATGATGTGGGAGCTTCGTCCGCTGGGGATTATCTATACCTGCAATCCCAGCCATTGTTTTATACAGCTTGTGAAAGAACTGGCACAGAAGATTCCGGTAGCCGTTGTGAATAATCAGAATGAGAGGATGGATGTGGATGCAGTCGAGCTGGACAACTCAAAGCTGGGACGTATTATGGCAAAGCATCTGTTGGAATTGGGGCACCGGAAGGTGGCGTATATTGCGCCGCCTCTGACTGCGCGCCAGAAGCAGCGTTCCAAACGGGTAGAGGGCTTTTTAAAGGAGTATGAGAAGGCGGGATTAAAGGGCAATGTAATCATCAAAGCGGCAAAAGAAGAGATTGACCTGAATGTCGCTCATATTGACTCGGAGTACAAGATTGGTTTTGACCTGACCCGGGAGCTGCTTGAGGAAGAGCAGGGAATTACGGCAATCGTAGGGCTGAATGACATGATTGCATTTGGGATACTGGACGCGCTTCAGGAGGCGAAGATTCGTGTTCCGTCGGATATGTCGGTCATGGGCTGTGACAACACATTATTTGCCCGAATGCATAAGGTTGACCTGACGACTATCGAACATTTTGTTATCTTCAAGGGCAGGGATGCCTGCGATATTATTATGAAGAAAATTGCCTCCCACACGTCGTCCTATTCTGAGATTGAACCCATCAGTACCTATCATGTGGAGTATGAGCCGCAGTTGATTGTGAGAGGAACGACAGGGTATGCGAAAGAGCCTGGAAAAAGAGAGAAAAAAAGAAAAAATTAATGTATTCTCACAGATTATTATTAATAATTTGTGAGATTTTTTGCCTCATGAAATGAAAAGTTTTTGGAGGATAAATGGAATAAACGGAACAAGCAGTTGAAGGAGCAGATATTGGTGGTAAATGTTCGTTAAATTTCCGGGTTATGGATGCACAAGGATTAAATAATCTCTATTAATAATTAGAAAATATTAGTTGGGAAAATTATTAATAAAATCAGAGGGCTATTGACCAATGTTCATAGTATAAGTTATAATTTGACCATACGGAAAAGAAAGCAATGTTTCGCAAATGTAAAATTAAAAAGGAGGAAGAAACATGAAATTTTTCATTGACACAGCAAAGGTAGAGGACATCAAGAAGGCAAATGACATGGGGGTCATCTGTGGCGTGACCACAAATCCGTCCCTGATTGCCAAAGAGGGCAGGGTATTCGAGGAAGTAATCGCAGAAATTGCCTCTATCGTAGACGGCCCGATTAGCGGAGAGGTGAAGGCTACGACTGTGGACGCAGAGGGGATGATTGCGGAAGGCAGAGAGATTGCAAAGATCCATAAGAACATGGTTGTCAAGATTCCAATGACGGTAGAAGGCCTGAAGGCTTGTAAGCAGTTGACGTCAGAGGGAATCAAGACCAACGTGACATTAATCTTTACAGCGAATCAGGCGCTTCTGGCTGCAAGAGCAGGCGCAACATACGTATCTCCATTCCTGGGACGTCTGGATGATATTTCCGTAAGGGGGACAGATCTGATTGCAGAGATTGCCCAGATTTTTGAGACTGCGGGACTTGACACTCAGATTATTGCTGCAAGTGTACGCCACCCAATGCATGTGACGGATTGTGCGCTGGCAGGGGCTCATATTGCTACGGTTCCATATTCTGTCATTGAGCAGATGACGAAGCATCCTCTGACAGACGCGGGAATTGCAAAATTCCAAGCTGACTATAAGGCGGTATTTGGAGAGTAGGATTAGGAAATCACATGGAATATGAGGAGGTTCAAGATGGACAAATTGGAGTTAATGAAGACGGCAAATGAAGTCCGCAAAGGCATTGTGACGGCTGTGCACAGTGCAAAATCCGGGCATCCGGGCGGTTCTCTGTCCGCGGCGGATATTTACACATACTTGTTTTTTGAGGAAATGAATGTAGACCCGGCAGATCCGAAGAAGGCAGACCGCGACCGTTTTGTGCTGTCCAAAGGGCATACGGCGCCGGGATATTATTCGACACTGGCACACAGAGGGTTCTTTCCGGTAGAAGACCTTACGACCTTGCGTAAAGTGGGTTCCTATCTGCAGGGACATCCGGACATGAAGCATATTCCGGGGGTTGATATGTCAAGCGGTTCCCTTGGACAGGGAATCTCGGCGGCGGTAGGTATGGCGATTTCTGCCAAGTTATCCGGCGACGATTACAGGGTATACACACTGCTTGGGGACGGCGAGATTCAGGAGGGGCAGGTATGGGAGGCTTCCATGCTTGCGGCCCACAGAAAACTGGACAACTTGGTTGTAATCGTGGACAACAACAATCTTCAGATTGACGGTCCGATTGACGAAGTAAATTCGCCGTATCCGATTGACAAGAAGTTTGAGGCGTTTAACTTCCACGTAATTAATATTAACGGAAACGATTTTGATGAAATTGCAGCGGCGTTTAAAGAGGCGAGAGAGACGAAGGGACAGCCGACGGCTATTATTGCCAAGACCATCAAGGGCAAGGACGTTTCCTTTATGGAGAATCAGGCGGCATGGCATGGAAATGCCCCGAATGACGAGCAGTACGGGATTGCAATGGCAGATTTAGAGAAAGTAGGTGAAGCATTATGTCAGATGTAAAGAAAATCGCAACAAGAGAGAGCTACGGCAATGCTTTAGCCGAATTGGGAAAGGAACACGAAGATGTGGTCGTACTTGATGCAGACCTTGCTGCGGCAACAAAGACAGGAGTATTTAAAAAAGCGTTTCCAGAGCGTCATATAGACTGCGGAATCGCAGAGAGCAATATGATGGGGGTTGCAGCGGGGATTGCCGCCACAGGTAAGGTTCCTTTCGCAAGTTCCTTCGCAATGTTCGCGGCTGGACGTGCGTTTGAGCAGGTGCGTAATTCCATCGGATATCCGAAGCTGAATGTGAAGATTGGCGCTACCCACGCAGGTATCTCCGTAGGTGAGGACGGGGCAACCCATCAGTGTAACGAGGATATCGCTCTGATGCGCACCATTCCCGGTATGGTAATTATCAATCCCGCAGACGATGTAGAAGCCCGTGCGGCCGTGAAGGCGGCAGCGGAATACGTTGGCCCCGTATATCTGCGGTTTGGCAGAATGGCGGTTCCGGTATTCAACGACGAGGCAGTTTATAAGTTTGAGATTGGCAAGGGAATCGTTTTAAGAGAAGGCACTGACGTAACCCTTGTGGCAACGGGGCTCTGTGTAAACAGCGCATTGGAGGCAGCGGAAAAGCTTGCGGCCGACGGTATCTCTGCGGAGGTGATCAATATCCATACGATCAAGCCTCTGGATGAGGAGCTGATCCTTGCATCTGCTAAGAAAACAGGCAAGGTAGTGACCGTAGAAGAGCATTCTGTAATCGGAGGACTTGGCAGTGCAGTCTGCGACGTCCTGAGTGAAAAGCTTCCCACACCTGTAAAGAAGCTTGGCGTTAACGATACTTACTGTGAGTCCGGCCCGGCGGCAAAGCTGATTGAGAAGTACCGCCTTGACGGAACAGGCGTATATGAGCAGGTAAAAGAATTCATGTAAGAAAATAACATAAGCAAAAACATGGGTTGTCGGAAAATATGGAATCAGAAATGTGTGATCTCATATTTCCGGGCAGCCCATTTTTCGTTATGTCGAAAAAAATTCCGGTTCCTTTGACAGAAAATGACAAATCATGCATAAGCCTTGTGATACCATGCAAGTAATTCCTGTAAGTAATGAGGTGAAAAGAGTATGATTGAAATCGTTTATAAGGAAAATACAAAGGATACGGGACAGGGAAGAAAGCTGAACCTGCCCAGGAATGTCCGGCAGATTGGGGAGCCGGAGACTGGCAGAAAGATCTTCATAGAGGACTATGTTGTTACATATTTAAAGAAAATGGCGAAGGAAGAGGCGGGGAGCAGCCGGGCGGCAATTCTTCTGGGAGACTCTGAGAGAGCAGAAGGAATTCCCTATCTGTTTATCAGAAGCGCAGTGGCTGTGGAGGGCGCGGCGGACTTTTGGGAGGGGGTTCCTTTCACAGACGAGGTTTGGGCAGAAATATATGAAACCATCAAGGAGTATTTTGCCAAGCAGGATATCCTGGGATGGTTTTTGTCCGTGCCCGGATATCCCATGGATTTGGATCCCGGACTCTTGAAGACCCATGTCAATTATTTTGGCGGAGTGGACAAGGTTCTTATGGTGGCGGATCCGGAGGCCGGGGAGGATGATTTTTTCGCTTATGAGAACGGAAGGCTTACCAGACAGAAGGGATATTGTATCTTCTATGAGCAAAACGAGGCTATGCAGCGGTACATGGTGGATACGGGCAGCGGAGAGAGCATTGAGACAAGAGAAGGCTTCGAGGATCGGGCGGCCAGAAGCTTTCGGACGCTGGTTCAGGAGAAAAAGGATATATCGGGGCAGAAAAAGGTTATGACATTCCTGTATACGGCCAGTACGTTTCTTGTGATGGTGGTTCTTGTGATAGGGATTACATTGATTAATAATTATGAGAAGATGGAGGGGCTGGAGATGACCTTAAGCGAGATCTCCCGATCCTTGGACGAGCAGGAGGAGCTGGCGGCGATGGATGCAGATTCTCTTACAACAGCTA